>JBMUAP010000132.1:0-7442 GCA_049454155.1 Blastocatellia bacterium | reverse complement strand
CGGGCAAAGTCCTCCCCGAGGGTGGTCAGCCCGTCCGGGATTCCCAGTCGAACTGGCGCATTGAAGACCTGTTCTGCGACTTCGTTCATCCCGTGGAGAAGGGCCCCGCCGCCAGTGAGGACGATCCCGCTCGAGAGTTGGCGATCGAAGCCCGCACGTTGAATCTCGGCTTGGACGTGGGCGAGGACCTCCTCAGCGCGGGGCTCGAGGATATCGCAGAGAATCTGACGCGAGACGGCGCGGGGAGCCCGCCCACCCACACTTGGAACATCGACGGTCTCGGCCGCCTCTTCCGGGGTGAGGAGGGCACGGGAGGCACAGCCCTCCTGGCGCTTGATCCGTTCGGCCTCCGGGATGGGAGTTCGCAGCCCGACAGCGATGTCGTTGGTGAAGTGGGTCCCCCCGATAGGGAAGACGGCCGTGTGCCAGACAGCGCCGCGCTGGTAGATGGCCAAGCTGGTCGTTTCGGCACCAATGTTGACGACGGCCGAACCGTACTCGCGATCATCCTCGGAAAGGACCGCCTCGGCGGCGGCGAGATGAGCGAGGTAGACGTCGGCGACGTGGAATCCAGCCCGGTTGACGCTGGTGATGACATTCTGCTTGGCGGCGACAGGGCTCGTCAGCAGGTGCACGGAGACGGCGAGGCGCGATCCGAGCATTCCGAGGGGATCATCGATTCCATCCTGGTCGTCGACGGTGTACTCCTGTGCGAGGACATCGGCGATCTCACGACCGGCGGGAAGGGAGATCGCGCAGGCCGTCTCGATGACGCGATCGATATCTTCGCGGGTAATCTCGCGTTGGCGACCTGGGATGGCGATGCGGCCCTGGTGATTCTCGCCGCGGAGCTGGGCACCGGCCAGCCCGACGTAGAGTTCGCGAATGGTCAGTCCAGCCATTCGTTCCGCGGCCTCGACCGCCCGCTTGATCGACTCGACTGCGTGATCAGGCTTGCTGATCACCCCTTTGCGCAGTCCACGAGAGTCAGCCTCCCCAATCCCAATGATCTCGAGTTGGCCTTCGTGGACCTCGGCGATGACGACACGGACGCAGGAGGTGCCGATATCGAGACCGACAACTGGATCGACCTGAGGGGTAAGTGCCTTTGGCATACGGTTCCTTCTCGTCAATCGCCAACTGGTCCCCTGCCCTGTCGAGGGACCGCTGGGGTGGCCCAATGACGAATTAGTTGCTCAGTCCAACGACGATCCGCCGGGGGACTTTGGTGTTGAGATAGGCGATGCGGGCCCCCGCGAGGAGGCGTTCAGCATCGCCGAGCCGCAGGAGTTGAAGCGTCTCGAGATCCCGTCGGGCGACCGCGTCGAGGACATCGAGCGCGGCATTGAGCCTCTGACGATAGTCCTCCCGGCCAAGGTAGACGATCGTCTTCGAGTCCGAGAGAGTGACGCGGACATCATTGAACTCGTCGAACTGGACCTCATCGAGACGTGTCGAGAGGGTGGGAAAGCCCTGGTCGATGTCGGTCAGCATTCGCAGGTAGGCCTCGACGGAGCGACGGTTGAAGTCGGCGGCCTCGTCGTTGACGCCTGCCGTCGATGAAAGGGAGGCCTCGTTCAGCGGGGTGAGCGGCGCATCGGCCCCGAGCGGTTCGGAGGGGGCTGACGCGGCAGACTGTTCGGCAGTCTCCCAGCTGAGCTCACGCAACCCGGTGATGAGGGGTGGCAAGGGGCGAGTCTTGTAGAGACTGGCCCGGCCAAACATGACCCCGTGGCGATCGACACAGACGATGCTGCCATCGGCCCGGCGGGCCAGCGCCACCGGCACGCGCTCCCGCACGACCAAGCGGATGGTGTCCGGCAGGAGGCGCGTCACCTCGACATCCTCGACCAACTCCTGGCGGCGCAGCGTGTTCCGAATTTGGACCAGATCGGCCCGCAGGACCCCTTCCAGGAGGAGATCCCGAACCGCCGACTCCACCTCTTCCTGGGAGAGGAGCTGTGTACCACGCACATCGATCCGCTGGAGCGCGAAGAGGCGAAATCCACTGGAGAGATGGTAAACGACCATGCCCGCGCCAAAGAGAAGCAGGAGAGCCAGCACGGCGATGCCAAGGTGGAGCAACCGTCGAGTCAGCAGATCAGGGCGCAGCCGTGCCTTGCCGCTGCTGCTCCCCAGAAAGGGAAGCCAGGGCTGACGTGGGGCAGGGGTGGCAGGGGTCGACCGTGCCGGGCTACGCGCCGGTCGTCGGGAGACGGGCGCCCGCGCGGCGGGGCGCAGGGCGAGCCGCTCCGCGCGGGAGAGCTCGGGCTCGCCGCCGGGCGGCTTCGGCTTGGCCGTAGCGCTTCGTGACCGGGTTGGATTGGCAGGAGGACGCGCGGCTTCGCGCTCTCGATCTTTGGGCAGTCTCATCGGTGGTCCTCCCTTTCCTCGCTGGTCGAGCTGGGTGGGCTGACTGGGCGTCTCAACTCTTCGAGCAGTTCCTCGCCGCAACGCCAGACGCTGCCCGCGCCCAGGGTCAGGACCAAGTCGCCCGGAGCGACGAGCTGACGAAGGCTTGCTCCTGCGGACTCGAGAGAACCGGCATAGCCAACTTGTCGGTGGCCGTAGCGCTCGATCTCCTGGGCAAGCCGCTCGGCGGTAACGCCAGGGATCGGATCTTCACTCGCCGCGTAGATGTCCGTCAGCAGGACGACCTCCGCGTCGTAAAAGGATCGCGCAAACTCATCGAAGAGGGCCTGGGTCCGGGTGTAACGGTGGGGCTGAAAGAGAACGACCAGCCGGCGCCCACTCGTCTTGGCCGCCGCGAGGGTGGCGCGGATCTCGGTTGGGTGGTGGCCATAGTCATCGACGAAGAGAATACTATCGGCCCCTTCTCCGACCAGACCCTTTATCTGGAAGCGGCTCTCGGTGCCATTGTAGGCTTCGATCCCTTCGCGGATCTGATCGAAGGTCATTTCGAGTTCGAGTCCGATGGCGACTGCGGCGAGGGCATTGCTGACATTGTGCTCGCCGGGAACTTGCAACCGGATCTCTCCGAGGGGCTCCCGGCCACGGCGCACGACGAAGCGGGAGCCAAAGGTGTCATGGAGGAGCCGGACCTCCCCGGCGGAGACCTCGGCTTGCGCGCGGAGGCCGTAGGTGATGACCCGTCGAGTGATCCGCGGAATGATCAGCTGGATATTGGGATCGTCGAGGCAGATGATGACCGACCCGTAGAAGGGGACTTTGTTGACAAACTCGACAAAGCAGTCGCGAATTTCGGCGAGGTCCCGATAACACTCGAGGTGTTCGAGGTCGATATTGGTGATGACGGCGATCGTTGGGGAGAGCTTGAGGAAGCTCTTGTCGCTCTCATCGGCTTCGACCACCATGAAGTCGCCGCGTCCGAGACGGGCATTGCTGCCGAGGGTATTGACGCGTCCCCTGACGACGATCGTCGGATCGAAGGCCGCCCGATCGAGCATGGTGGCGACCATCGAGGTCGTCGTCGTCTTCCCGTGCGAACCGGCAATGGCGATACCGTACTTGAGACGCATCAGTTCGGCGAGCATCTCGGCACGGGGAATGACGGGAATCTGTCGTTGCAGCGCGGTGGTGACCTCGGGGTTGTCCGGGCGTACCGCCGTCGAAGTGACCAGGACGTGTGCGCCCTCGATATTGGCGGCGGAATGGCCTTCGTGGATCCGCGCTCCCATCCGGGCCAACCGATCGGTGATCGGACTCCGGCGCAGATCTGAGCCCGAGACCCGGTAGCCGAGATTGAGCAGGACCTCGGCGATCCCGCTCATCCCGATTCCTCCAATTCCGACAAAGTGAATGTGCTGATACTTCTTAAACATATGACATCCAAGTTTCGCTGACTATCGAGTCCGGGATTGGTGAGCCCGCACCAGTTGAGCGATCAGATCGACGACTTGGCCGGCGGCATCCGGCCGGGCCAGCTGGCGGATCGCCTGGGCCATCCGTGAGAGACGGTCCGGGGTCCCGGCGAGGTCGAGAAGTTCCCGCGCCAGCCGCGCGGGGGTCAGATCGGCCTCGGCGATCACCACGCCCCCACCGACCCGGACGACTGCTTCGGCATTCTTACGCTGATGGTCGTCGGCTGCCTGTGGAAACGGGATGAGAAGCGCGGCTCTGCCGGCGGCGGCCAGCTCGGCGACCGTCGTCGCGCCCGCCCGACAGATGACCAAGTCTGCCGTCGCCAACGATTCCTCCATCCGCTCAAGAAAGGGGACGACCTCTGCGGCCAATCCTGCCTCCCGGTAAGCCGCTGCCACCCACTCAAGATCACGTACTCCCGTCTGATGGGTCACCTGCAGACGGGCGCCAGCCTGCTGGAGAAGGGGCAGCGCCTCGACCATTGCGCGGTTGACAGCTTCCGGCCTCTCTCGGCGGCCGTGGAGAGAGCGACAGGAACTCGGCGCGGACCGGATTTCCGGTTAAGACTGCCCGGCTTCCAAAATAGCGGCGCGCCTCATCGAAAGCGATCGCTGCCGCGTCGACAAATCGAGCGAGCACCCGGTTGGTGAATCCCGGGAGGGCGTTCTGCTCGGCGACGAGCGTCGGAATGCCCATCAGCGCGGCGACGAGAACGACCGGTCCGGAGGCGTACCCCCCCACTCCCAGGACCAGATCGGGACGCTGGCGGCGGAGGATCTGCGCCGCCTCCAGACAGGTCCGAGGCAGCGTCGCGAGCGTCCGGAGCTGTTGGCGCCAGCCGACCCGGTTAAGGGCGCCGATCTCGATCAGGGCCAAGGGGAACCCCTCCGCCGGAACGATCCGAGTCTCGAGCCCTCGCGACGTCCCGACAAAGAGGAGAGGACTTCCCGGGTAGCGTCGCTGCAGCTCACGGGCAATCGCGATGCCCGGATAGAGGTGGCCACCCGTTCCCCCACCCGCGATCACCAGTGAGATCGGGGCGTCCGCCGGATCTTGGGTTGTCTGCGCTCTCCCCTCTCGTTCCATCCCTTCGCTCCTCTCGCCTCTGGACAGAATCGGCCCGTCACTCCCCGGCAGCACGCCCCGCTCCCTGCGCAGAGATGTTGAGCAGGATCCCGGTGGCGACCAGAACACTGAGCAGCGAGGTGCCTCCCGTACTGATGAAGGGGAGCGTGATCCCCTTGGCGGGCAACAAGTTAAGCGTCACCGACAGATTGAAGAGAGCTTGGCCGCCAATCCAGGCGACAATCCCGGTCGCGATCAATCGACCGTGCGTATCGGGTGCGCGAAGGCAGACCCGGATCCCGCGCCACAAGAGAAAGCCGAAGACCAGCACGAACGTCGCCGCCCCGACCAATCCTAACTCCTCGGCGATCACCGGAAAGATGAAATCGGACTGCACCTCAGGAAGAAAAGCCATCTTCTGCCGCCCAAGCCCGAGTCCAAGCCCGTGAACTCCCCCGGATCCGATCGCGATCAGTGACTGGAGGGATTGGTAGCCATCCGTCGAGGCAAAGCGTTCCGGATCGAGGAAGGCCTCGAGGCGAGCTCGCCGGTAGTCGGAGAACATAATCAAGGCGACGACCCCGGCGACCCCCAACGGGACCGGGTAGAGAAGGTATTTGGCCGGCACCCCTCCCACATAGAGCATCACGAAACAGATCAGACAGAGAACCAAGGTCGTTCCGAGATCCGGTTCCCGCAGCAGAAGCGCGGAGAGAATTCCGAGGATCACCCCGACTGGCGCGAGTGTCGACCAGAAGTCGGAGAGCAGTCCCTCCTCCTCCCGCACCATCAGAAACCAAGCCAGGAAGAGGATCAATCCCAGCTTGGCCAGCTCGGATGGTTGGAAAGTGAACTTTCCAACCGGAATCCAACGGCTGGCTCCTTTGACTTTCGGGGCGAGGAGGACCACGCTCAGAAGGGTGACACAGATCCCCAGAAAGCCATAGACGACCGCGGGGCTCGCCAGTCGCTGGTAATCGAATTTACGCAGGAAGGACATCAGCAGCAGGCCGGCGGCACCCGCACTAGCCTGGACCAGCAGCGTCCGTTCCGGATTGGCGGTGCCCAGCGAGGCACTGTAGACCATGATCAGGCCAAAGAGGACGAGGCCAACCACGGGGACGACGAGCCAGAGGTCCCACGGCAAGTGTTCCGTCTCCACCCAGATTGGTTGGCGCTTCCGCTCTCTTTTCATCCCGCCTCCTCTGCCGAGCGCAATTCGTTGACGGCCTGCTTGAAGACCTGCCCGCGATGTTCGTAATTCTCAAACATGTCGAAACTGGCGCAGGCGGGCGCCAGCAGGACAATCCCCCCCGGCTTCGCCGAGACAAAGGCCAATTGGACGGCCTCCTCCAACGTCGCGCAACGGTGGAGGGGAGCCGTGCCCTTGAGAGCGGCAGCGATCTTCTCTGCGGCGCTGCCAATAAGGATGACCTGATCACAACGCTCCCGGACGAGAGGAGCGAGGGGGGCAAAGTCACTGCCCTTGTCCTTCCCGCCCAGAATGACGGTGATCTGTCCTGGAAAGGAGGTCAAGGACTGGATCGCCGCATCGACATTGGTCGCTTTGGAATCATTATAGAACCGGACGCCATCGATCTCGGCAACGGGCTCCAGGCGATGCTCGACCGCTTTGAATCCACGGATGGTGCGGCGCATGGAATCCAGGTCGACCCCACAGGCCAGACCGACGGCCAACGCCGCCAGCACATTCTCGAGGTTATGCAGCCCCGGAAGGGGGATGTCGCGTCGCTCCAGCAGGATCGTCTCATCGCCTTGGGCGTCCCGATGGACGAGCGACTCCCCGCGCAGAAAGAGCCCCTCCGGCAACTCCCCCTTGACGCGGAAGAGTGTCACCCGGGCCGGAGTGCGCGCGGCAAAAGCGAGTACCCGGGGATCATCGGCGTTGAGCACGGCCGTGTCGGACGGCTCCTGGTGGCGGAGGATATTGGCCTTGGCCTCCGCGTACGCCTCCATCGAGGGATAGCGGTCGAGGTGGTCCGGAGTGATGTTGAGGATCACGGCGACGGAAACATGCAGTCGATCGACCGCCTCCAGTTGGAAACTGCTCAGCTCCGCAACGATCCAGTCCCCGGCCGCTTCCCGATCGACCAGTTCGACGAGGGGCGTGCCGATATTTCCGCCAACGTGGACCGGCAGGCCGCCACCGGCGAGAATCTCCCCGATGAGGGTGGTCGTCGTCGTCTTTCCGTTGGTTCCGGTGATGCCGACGATCCGCCCTTGGAGATGGCGGGCCGCCCACTCAACCTCCCCGATGATCTCGATCCCGGCCTCGCGGGCCTTGACCAGCGGCGGAATCGCCAGCGGGACCCCCGGACTGACTACGACCAGATCGGCCTGGGTGAAAAGATCGTCTGGATGCTCTCCAGTAACGACCTCGATTCCCGCCTTGCGCAGTTGGGCGAGAGTCTGCGACTGCTGAGGGGTCATGCGCTCTTCCGGCTGGGCGTCGTTGACCGTCACCCGGGCCCCGCGGGCCAGCAGGAAGTGGGCCGCCGCGATTCCGCTGCGTG
>JBMUAP010000131.1:0-7497 GCA_049454155.1 Blastocatellia bacterium | reverse complement strand
CTGAATCTGTCTTACTTGAAGAAGCTGAATCGAAGTAATCGACCCTCGTTGGAGACAGATCCGGTGTAATTGGTAAGGTCCTACGTCAGCGGTCACCAGCAGAGGGGGGACTGTCCCCCTTAATTGATCTAAGCAGGGCGCTCAGATCATCTCCGCAACTGTCCATCTTGCAATTAGAGAAGAAGAATTCTCTCCGTAGACAGTCGGCAACACTTCCGGAGCTGACGTCGAATCAATTGGCGTGAGCCAAACATCAGGTACAACAAATATCTGAAGCGGGTTGTGCGTTGCCACAAAGGCGTGATCATCGCACAAAAGACCTCTCTGATCGGGGGTTGGACGATTCAGGTGATCCGTTACTCCAACAAGCGAAGAGGAGGTCCATAGGCTCGAGCGGATTTGAACCGCTGACCCCTACCGTGTCAAGGTAGTGCTCTACCCCTGAGCTACGAGCCTGCAAACCGGGAGAGTACCACCCCCACCGCCCCCTGTCAAGCGAACTCCCGCACCTTTGCCACCGGCGCAGGATCAGGAACGGACGACGAGGGTCGCCTCCTCCGATTCTTCCAGGAAGAGGTACTTGCGCCACTCTGGCCGGTGGACAGCGGCTTGGCGGAGCTCCGCGCGTTCGAGCCCGTAGTAGAGAGCGCTCGGATTCGTCAGGAGGGGCATGCGTGCCTCCTGCGGCGTGCGGTCACTCTTGAGGTTGTTACATTCCCGACAGGAGGTGACCAGGTTCTCGGCGACGGTACGTCCGCCGCGCGATTTGGGGAGGATATGGTCGAGCGTCAGGTCAAAAGCGGTGCCACGACGACCACAGTACTGGCAACGGTAATGGTCCCGGGCGAGAATGCGGTGCCGGTTGGTGACACGATTCTGGCGCGCCCGGACATCGATGTACTGTGTCAATCGAACAACGGAGGGAACCTCGAAGACATAGCGGGGCGAGCGAAGTACGTAGCCCGCATCAAGTTCGAGCGATTCCGCGACGCGACGCCAGATGAGGGTCACCGCCTTGGTCGCCGTGACCAGGCTGAGCGGTTCATAAGATGAGTTGAGGAGCAAGACCTTTCGAGAAAGAACCATCGCTGCATACTCCCTTGCGATTGAGGCATAGAGCCAGTTCCTGGATCGGTGCTTGGCAGGTCCGTGTCGGTTATTCCTTGTCAAATGCGATCGGTCAAATGCGATCGAGTCAGTTCGTAAGATCAGTCGGCAGCATTGGCGCAAGGCAATGCAAACCTTGAAGGGCGAGCCAGCAGTCTACTACAAGTTGAGGAGGAATGTCCAAGCAGCACTGTGGGTTGTACCGTCACCTCGCTGACGAGGAGCGGGCCAGGGCGGCAGCAAGAAGTGGAGGAAATTGATCCGGGGGCGCGGCGAGGATGGTGATCCCGAGAGTGGCGAGGGACTCGGCGAGGGCGTGGTGATAGGTGGGGGTTCCCTGATCATCCAGGGCGAGAAGGCAGAGAACGGTAACCCCGCGTGAGACGAGGCGAGCAGCGCTGGCGATGACGGGACGATGGGGATCGTCAGAGAGAGAGGCCCCGAGCGCGGGAGCGTGATGAAGGTCGCTCACCAGCAGGAGAACGGCCTGCTCCGGAGAGGTGATCAATTGATCGCAGTAGTCGAGAGCTCGTTGCAGATCTGTCCCACCACCCAGATGAAGCCCGAAAAGGATATCGAGTGGGTCTTCAGCTTGTGAGGAGAGATCGACGACTTCGGTGTCAAAAGCCACGAGGTGGGTCGAGAGCGCGGGAAGGCGTGCAAGGACAGAGGCATAGATCCCGGCATAGACCGTCGAAGGGAGCATCGATGCGCTCTGATCGAGGCAGACGACGACTTGGCGCCAGGCAGTTTGTCGCCCAGACCGTCCGTGGAGACGAACCGGGAGCAGGATTTGGCGGTCTGGCTGGTAGTGTCGAAGGTTGGCCCGGATCGTACGGGGCCAATCGATCTCGGCGGCGCTACGCGGGGAGCGTGGCCTGGCTTGGCGCTGGGCCTGCTCGACGGCCTTTTCGAGCGGGATCGAGAGTTGGGCCGCGAGCGAGTCGACAATCTGACGAACGAGGCGCCGGGCCAACTCGCGGGTTCGCGCTGGGAGACGGCGTGAGAGGGAGAGCAAGGCGGCGGCCAGTTCCGCCGAGGGCCAGATTTGATCACGAATCTCTGGCTCGAGAAGCAAGGGGAGGCAATCGAGACGTGCGAGGGCCTCCTGCTGAAGCAGTCGAACACTCTCGGCGGGAAAGGCGAGGCGAATGTCTCTCAGCCAGTCGGCCAGGACCGGGAGAGAGGGCCGACGTCCCCCCGCCCGGGACTCTTCCGAGCCGCCATAGAGGAGATCGAGCGTCCGTGCCAAGACGGCGGACTCATCGGGAAGCGTGCCCTCAAGGGAGTCTGGCGGCGCCTTGGGAGAGTCCCCCAGGACCAGCCGCCAGCGGGTCGAGAGACGACGGTCAGGGGAAACATTCGGGGACGGTGAGACACCCGGTGGACGATTGGGCGGGGCATGATGGCTCAAGTGTTGCCTCCGTCAGGTGCCAGCAGTCGGCGGAGCCAAGGGAGGACGAGGGTGCCGCGGGCTGCGGAATCGATCAGATTGGCGTGTTCGGCAGACTCCCTGGCAAAGTTGGACAGTCGATCGTCGGGAGCAGTCAGAGATCCTGCCAACCGTTGTCGGAGCGGCGAGGAAAACTGGGAGAAGGTGCGACGAAGGACAGGGAGAAGACGGCGAAAGGAAGAGTCATCGACCTTCTGCAGCCAACGATCGAGCAGGCTCACCGCTTCGTCCTGGTAGTCGAGGGCCTCCCCACTATCGACATAGAGCCCTTCGAGCCAAGCGGCAATGGGGCCCAGGTCGCCTGGTCGGGAGAGGGCGCGCGCAAAACGGAGCTCCGCCTCGGGCAAGGTCAGGCGACGCGCGGAGAGCAGTAACCCGAAGGAGCGCCCGGCCAGTCTTGGATCGGCGTGTCGTTGATCGAGTACTTGGCGTAGGGATCGCCACCACCGCTCCCGCAACCCGGAAGTTGCCTCGAGACGAAGCATTGCCCGGTTGACCTCGTGGAGACGAAGGGAGAGCGGCTCGGCGAGGTCAGAGGAGAGAGCGGAGCCCTTCTCAGACAGGAGCAGGCAGATCCTGGTGCCGAGCGCGTCAATCAACCCACCCAATCCGCTCAGCATCGTCGGAGAGATCCCACGGATATCCCCATAGCGCTGCCAGTGGACCAGGGGGGGAAACGCGGCGAGGAGCCGTTCAATCTGGTGCGTGCTGACGGTCAGCTGATGGAGCCGTTCGAGAAGCGGAGGGATCGCTTCTGGCAGGGCCGCGGCCAAGACCCGCGGGGTCAGCGCGACGAGATCGGGGAGTTGAGTCGTCTCATCGAGGAGGCGTCGCCAACAGGCGCTCGACGCCTGCGTAAGGGTTGGCCCCCATTGGCCTGCCCTGACGAGGGCGAGATCGACCGCTGGACTCCATGCCAACCGCCAACACTCCTCAAAGAGCCCGACGCGTCGCCCAACATCGCTCACTTGGAGAAGCTGGCACCAGCCCGTTCCGAGGAGGCTGACGCGATGGAGCAGCTGGCTTCGCACGCAATCCGCCGGCTCACGCAGATCGAGCGTTCGCTCGGTTGGGGTCGCGGTGACCGGCAGACGGTGTTCCCGGCATTGCGCGATCAGATCTCGGATGAGTGGCGATCCAGCCGGATCGTCGGGAACGGATCCTTCCCGATCGCCTCGCATGAGTCGCTGGAGGAGGTCGGCCAGCTCGGCCCGCTCCTCGGGTCCGCGAACGGTGAGCAGCGCGTCATGGACCTCGGTGCGACCCGGTCGGGGGCGATCGCGCAAGGCGGCGAGCGTCTCGGCGAGCCGGACGACCTCAACGGACGCGGCAGCGGCTGTGGCAAGGGTGGGAGACTGGGCCCGGAGGGCGGTGGTGACCTGCACGGCCCAGACGGGCGCGGCATCCTCGCCCGTCTGCCAGAGGTGGCGAGCCCAGCCGGGATCCTCGATCCAGGCGCCATCCCGGGAATCACTCCCCAGTCGCTGATCGCTCCACGGGACCCAGCGGGAAGAGGTGGCGACCGAGGGCAGATGGCGCAGTTGGGCAGCATCCTCGGCCTCCGTGGGAATCCCGGGGGCGTCGAGCTCGAGAGCTGGCAGATGCCAAGCTCCACAAATGACGGCGAGCCGCGCCGGTGGGGCCCCCGCGGGCCGATCGGTGGCCAGCGCGCGTTCCGCTTGCCGGAGTGCTTGCCGCATCCACGCTTCACGGAGCGGGTCGAGCGAATCCCCCCCTCCCTCGATCTCTCTCCGCACGTGGCGCATCAAGACCTGCAGTGACTGGAATGGGTCCGCGGCCTCCTTGCTGCCAGAAAAGCCCTCTTCGAGGAGCTGCTCCCACCACTCCGGATCGGGTCGTGGCAGCCGGCCGAGTGGTTCAGCAGCAAGATCGGCGCCGGTCGTGCGATCGGCGGCGAGTGGAAACTGATGGGTCAGCGGCAGGTCGACCAATCGCACTGGGCACCCATGCTCACCGGCGTAGCGCAGGGCCTGCCATTCCGGGGAGAAATCGGCGAGGGGAAAGAAGGCGTGTGTCTGCGGGTCGGCCTCGGCATGGACGAGGATGGCCACGGGTGGACGCATCTCCGGGTGGAAGGCCTGGTCGAGAATCGAGGCGGCGTCGGCTGGTCCCTCGACGAGTAGCAGGTCGGGCGCAAAGTCGTGGAGGGCCGATCGCAAATGTCGAGCCGAGAGAGGTCCGTGATGGCGAATGCCGAAGAGCCGGACCGTCACCGGGGAGAGCTCACCCATCGCTCGTCCCTTCCTGGCAGGCCGCATAAAGATCTGCCCATTCGCGACGTTCCCGGACAACGGTCTCAAGATACTCCCGCCAGACCAGCTGATCCCGGGTTGGGTCACGGACGATCGCGCCCTGGAGCCCTGCGGCGAGATCGTCGGCTTGCAGCTCTCCTTGGCCAAAGTGGAGCGCCAGCGAGAGCCCCTGCTCGAGCACGGCGATCGCCTCGGCTGGGCTGAGCGACCCGCTCGGCGATTTGAGCTGCCGCGCCCCATCCTGGGAACGTCCTTCGCGCAACTCCCGAAAGATGGTCACGACCCGCTCGATCTGCTCCCCGAGGGTTCGTGGCAGCGGCAGTGCCAGTGCTTGGCCAAGCTCCTCCAACCGCAACCGAACGATCTCGACCTCCTCCTCCATCGTCGCGGGGACAGGCAGAATGACGGTATTGAATCGACGCTGCAGCGCGGTCGAGAGTTCGTGGACGCCCCGATCTCGGCTATTGGCCGTGGCGATCAGGTTGAATCCTGGACGGGCCTCGACCGCCCCCTTCAGTTCGGGAATGGGCAACACCTTCTCAGAGAGGAGGGTGATCAGGGAATCCTCGACATCGGTCGGAACACGGGTCAGCTCTTCGACCCGGACGATCTTTCCCTCCTGCATCGCCCGCATGACGGGCCCCGGCACGAGGGCCTCCTCGCTGGGGCCCTTCGAGAGGAGCAAGGCGTAGTTCCATCCGTAGCGCAGTGTCTCTTCGGTCGTCCCTGCTGTTCCCTGAACGAGAAGGGTCGAGTCGCCAGAGATGGCGGCGGCGAGGTGTTCCGCGACAGAGGTCTTGGCGGTTCCCGGGACCCCGAGCAGCAAGAGCGCGCGATCGGTGACGAGGGTCGCCACTGCGATCTCGATGAGGCGGCGCGGCCCAACATACTTCGGGCGGATGACCGCACCGCTGGGGAGTGTTCCTCCGAGCAGATAGGTCACCACGGCCCAGGGAGAGAGCCGCCAGCGCGGGGGGCATGGGCGCCTGTCCTCCCGCGCCAGCTGGTCGAGTTCGTGGGCGAACGCCAGCTCGGGCCGCTGCCGCAGAATATCTCTCTTCATTCTGTCTTCCTTTCGAGGATCTCCCGGTGCATGGTCGCCCGGAAACGCAAATCCTCGAGAAATACGGCGAGTGCCGGTGCCAAGGGCGACCGGGAACGGGCAATCCCCGTCACCCCGGCAAAAGAGGTCTCCACCTCCTGGAGAAGGGTGGGATCGAAGCGGAGCGCGGCGTGGCGCAACAAGGTCTCCCAGTCCCAGAGTGTCTGGACCGTCCGGCTCTCGATCTCCTCCCAGAGAAGACCGACCAGGCCTTGGGAGACGGCTCGGCTCCAGGGGGAGGAGGAACGGGTCAGATACCAGAAGGCTGGCTGATCGACAGCGATCCCGTGGCTGAGCGAGATCGCCCGGAGGAGGAGCCGTTCCTGCCCATCTTCCGGGAGCCGCGGGAGGAGATCCGCCCCCTCCTCGCTCGGCTCGCCAAGCCGGATGTGGAGCAGAGACTCGATCCACTCCGTCTGCTCTTGCTGCGGCAGCGACGGATCAGCCGATGAAGGGGTGGGGGCTGGAAGGTGCGCCGCCTCGGTCCAGCCCCGCAGCAGGAGGTCCTGGTGAGGAGAGCGCCGCGCCGCCCCGACGAGGTCCTGGGGCCGCTCTCTCCAGTGGGCTGTCCAGTAAGCGAGGGGGATCCGCCCCAGCGAACACTCGATCCAGGAGAGCCTCTCCTCGGACTCTCCTGGATCGCTGTCTGTTTGAAGCACGATTCGCGGCTGAATGTTCGGTCCACGGACGAGTTGAAGATTCGAGCTGAGCCGCAGGAAGAGATCCTCAACCGACCGCGACAGCTCGTCCATTCGGTCGGACGAGGCTTCGGCCCTCTGTTCCTCCGTCCACCAGGACCATTCCGGTCGCAGAGATGACAACCACTCCCCGAGAGGTCCAACGGACCGACGAATCAGCGGGCAGAGGACGGACCGCTCTCTTCCCTCGCGGCCGAGTTCCAGCAGATCGGGGGCCCATTCTGCAGGGGCAAGCCACCCGGCCTGCACCGTCAGACGCAGCCACTCGACGAGAAACTCGAGGCGGAACTGTCGCTCGGAGCCGCGCAAGAGGCCCCCCAGCCGCTCCGCTACCGCGCTTGGACAGCGTCGCGATTCGAGCCCAGCGCTCTCCCCGGAGGTCTCTGCCAAGGGATCGGGGGGAGGGACCGGCGCATTGACGCGAAGATCGCCTCTGTGATTGGGTATTTGATGGGCGACCGGGGGGGCCGCTCGCCGAGAGAGAGCCATGACGGCGAGCCCCGCCAGGGTAGCCCCTCCGTCTTTGGTTCCATCCGGACTCGGCGGGGAATTGGGGACGCGGTCCCTCCCCGCCATGATGGCCCGGCGATAAGATGGCCAGACGGCGTCCAAATCGGGAGGAGTCGTCAGGTCGATCGCCAGCCGCCACTCCAAGCGCTCTTCCGTCATGGCAAAACCACCCACCGTTCAGACTCAAGCGTGGTCAGTGGGCGGAAGAACCGCCCATCCCACTCCCCGAAGAGGTCGAGGGGGCCGCCTCTCCCGAGGGCGAGGAGTCTCCAGGCAATCAGCCCCTCGTCGAGAAGTGGCAGCCCCCCCCCCTCTTGATCGACCAGCCGCCAATGGTCGCCTTCCCGCCGAGGA
>JBMUAP010000130.1:0-7513 GCA_049454155.1 Blastocatellia bacterium | reverse complement strand
GTTGAGGGGGGGCGGTTAGCGCTGGGCGTCCCGTTTGGCCTTGAACTCCGTCCCGGGCTTCCACTCGGGCCAGGCAGGGTTCTGCGCGACACGGTAGCCCACCATCAGGAAGAGTTGAAGATCCTCGACCGCACCGCTGAGGTCCCAGTTCGGTTTGATCTCGTCGCTCAGGCCGTGGTAGTCCCGCGCGGTGTACTCGTCGCGAGTCTGCTGGGCATAGCCGGCCGGCTTGTCGAGGTAGTCAGTCCCGGCGTCGGTGTTGAGCGCGGGGACGCCCTGTTTGGCAAACTCGAAGTGGTCAGAACGGTAGAAGAAGCCCTTCTCGGGCTCGGCATCGGGGGAGAGGGTCCGGTTCTGGAGCCGGGCTGCTTCGGCGAGCAGATCGTCGAGTGTCGAGTTGCCGAGACCAATGACGGTGATGTCGCGGGTCCGTCCCCACTGGTTGATTCCGTCTTTGTTGAGGTTGGCCACGGTCTTGGCAAGCGGGTAGAGGGGATTTTCCGCATAGTAGCGTGCCCCGAGCAGCCCCCGCTCTTCGGCGGTCACGGCCAGGAAGAGGAGGGTGCGTTTGGGAGCGGGCGAGAGGGTCGCGAAGGCGCGCGCCCATTCGAGCAGGCAGGCGGTGCCGGAGGCGTTGTCGATCGCTCCATTGAAGATCTGATCTCCCTTGAGCTGCGGATCCCGTCCCATGTGGTCCCAATGCGCAGTGTAGACGACATACTCGTTCTTGAGCTGTGGGTCTGACCCTTCGATCCGGGCGATGACATTCTGCGATTCGATTTCGCGGAGGGTCGAGCGGACAGAGAGGTTGGCTTTGGCGGCCAGGGGGACGGGTTGGAAGTCACGGCGGAGCGCGGCCGCCTTGAGGCTCGCCAGATCTTGCCCCGCAGCGGTGAAGAGGTCCCGTGCCTTGTCGAACGTCAGCCATCCTTCAACGGCGACCCGGGGCTCCTTCGACCCGCGCAGTCCGAAATTCTCCTGGCGCCAGCTGGCGAGCGCCTTGATCGGGTAACCGGCGGTCTCTGTCTCGTGGACGATAAGGGCGGCGGCAGCCCCTTTGGCGGCGGCGATCTCGAACTTGTAGGTCCAGCGGCCATAGTAGGTCATCGCCCGCCCCTTGAAGAGCGTCTCGTCGAGCTTGGTCGGGTCCTGTGGATCGGGAATCTGCGGATCGTTGATCAGCATGACGACGGTCTTGCCGCGGACATCGACTCCCTTGAAATCGTCCCAGCCGTATTCGGGGGCGACGACCCCGTAGCCAACGAAGACGACATCGGAGTCCTTGACCTCGATCGCAGGCTCGAAGCGTGACGAGCGGGCGAGGTAGTCTTCCTGGGCGAGCGCCATCTTCCGGGAGCCAACGGTGAAGGCCGCCTCGGTCGTTGGCGTGTAGCCGACGAGGGGGACCTTCTGCACCCAGGTGCCATCCGGATTCCCGGGTTGCAGCCCGAAGGCCTGGAAGCGATCGATGAGGTAGCGGACGGTCAGCTCCTCGCCGCGCGTCCCGGGAGCGCGTCCTTCGTATTCATCCGAGGACAAGATGCGGATGTGGTCGAGCAGGGCCTCACCCGTGAAGCTGTCGAGGGCCGGCTTCAACTCGGCCGGGGCCATCGAGGGGGGAGAGGACGGGGACGAAGACGACGACTCCGGCCGCTGACACCCGGAGAGCAGCAACAGTCCGCTGCCCAGCAGAATGGGAACGATGCGCGAGATTCCAAGATGACCGAACAACCGTCTCATACCCTTGCTTCCTTTCCTGATGATCCTGATCGTTCTGCTGCAGAGAGCTCCTCCCCGGGATGACTGGTGTGAGAGGAGGCAACCGGTCGACTGATCCAGTGGGCGGCAGTTTCGCGACGGATCGTTTCCGTCAAACGGCGATAGCGCTCCTCGAACTGGGCCCGTTGCTCAGCGCTCAGGGCCGGGGTGCCGGGAGCGACGTGGCTCACCGGGAGGACCCCTTCCAGTTGCAGAGCATACTTCATGCCAGCCAGCATTCGCGAATGGGTCCGACCTCCTTCCTCGAAGGTACAGATCGTGTCGAAGGCACCGCAGAGCCGACGATAGGTGGCCATGGCTTCGACATCACCCGCCCAGCAGACTCGCCACGCCTTCTGCCATTCGCGCGGGAAGACATTGCCCGGGCCCGAGACGACCCCGATCGGGACCGTATCGTGCAGCAGGAAGTCGCGCCACCCTTCGTGGAGTCGCCCGAGAAAGCCTTGGCGCGGTTGGTAGAGGTCGAAGATGAGCATGGCGTTGCCAATGTAGATGCCGAACTCCCCGGGGAGTCGGTAGTGGAGCGCCGCCTTCATGTAGTTGCCAAGGACACGTCGGGAGGCCGAGACCTTGATCCCACAGACCGAAGGGAGGCGGCTCAACCGCTTGACGATTGCCGTCGGGAGGTGGGCGGCATTCCCAGGCGCGGCGATGTCGGCGTTGTCATAGAGGAAGAGGGGCAGCGAGCGGCGTTGCGTTTCGAGGAGGTCGGTGATCTCGCGCTGGAAGAAGGAGACCATCTCATCGACGGGGAGGTCTTCGACCGCCGTTGGAGCGATGACGGCGGCCGCCGCGCCGAGCTGGCAGGCGGCGTCGAGATTGGTGAGGATCTCCGCCTTCGTCTTCCCATTGACGCCGACCCAGGCCTCGACCTGGGTTCCGTAGGCGCGGTTGAGCCGGGCGACCTCGTCGATCGTTACCGCCATCGTCCGCAGTCGTTCGGGGTTGGACAACCGGTTCCATTCTCCGGTCGTTCCGACTCCAAAGACGACATCGGCGCCCGCCCCTTCTTGCAGAAGGTAGCGCAGGAGGTGGCGTTGCTCCGCCTCGAGCAGCCGGCCCGCCTCATCGACGACCGTCAGGGACGGCACGTTGAGTCCTCGTTTCAGTGTCCAAATTGTTGGGGTTGCAGGAGTCATCGGGGTCATATCATCGATTCTCAAAGCCATCGGTCGAGGATGGCTTATCTTCTCTTCCAGAGGACAGCGACAAAGAAGGCCTCGGTCTGGTGGCGATGCGGAAAGGTCCGGGCCCCGACCCGAGGTGTGAGCAGGGCTTCCGGATCGAGCCCGAGTTCGACCAGTCGTTCGCGGGTGACCTCTCGGAACGCTGGGTGACGCGCGCGAAAGCGGGCAACGATCTCCTCGCCCTCCTCCACCTCCGTCGAGCAGACAGCATACGTCAGAAGGCCACCGCTCGAAAGGGCCGTTGCCGCGTTGGTGAGCATCTCTTCCTGGCGTCGTGCGAGCGATTGAAGGATCGCCGGGGTCAGCCGCCACTTGATCTCCGGGTGCTTCTGGAGGGTGCCCAATCCCGAGCAGGGGGCATCGACGAGGATCTGATCGAAAGAGTTCTCGGCGAAGGGGGCCCGGCGGAGCAGATCCGCCTGGGACATCCAGATCTCTGGGGTCCCCTGGCGTTGGAGAAGGCTACGGGTCGTCTCCAACCGCGACCAGCTGCCATCGGTGAGGACGCGCTGACTGCTGCCCGGCAGGAGCGACGCCATGAGGGCCATCTTTCCTCCCGGGGCACCACAGACGTCCCAGACACGGTACGGAGAAGGCGGCTCGGCCGGGAGGAGGGGCGTGGCGAGTCTGGCCACCCATTGCGAGCCCTCCTCCTGGAGGTAGATCCATCCTTCGGCGACTGGTTGGGATCGTGGCGTCAGCACTCCCTGGTCGACGACCCTTGCCTGCGGGACGAGCTGGCCCGGGGAGTGGGCGATGCCGTGGGTCGCGAGCCACTCATCGGTCACCGATTGCGGCGCGCGGGACTCGTTGTAGCGAAAGACCTGTCGTGGGGGGAGGTTGTTCTGGGTCGCGAGCGCCCTCGCCTCGTCGGTCCCCCAGCGTGCGATCCAGCGCCGCAGCAACCAGGCAGGATGCGAGGTCTCGATCGCCAGTCTTGTCAGCGGATCGGTCGGCCAGGCCCCGGCCGGGATCTCCGCTTCGCGCTGCGCCGCGCGCAGGACGGCGTTGACGAAGGGGGCGGCGCTCTTCCGGCCCGCTTGGTGGACGAGGTTGACCGATTCGTGCAGTGCGGCGTGGGCGGGAATCCGCGACAGACACTTCAGTTGGTAGAGGCCGAGCCGCAGCGCGAGGAGGGCGACCGGGTCGAGCTTGGCGATCGGGCGGCGCGCGTAGCGCTCGATCAGAAAGTCGAGCCAGGCTTGGCGGCGCAGGACCCCGAGCGTCAACTCTTGCGCGAGATGGCGATCCTCCGGCGAGAGGCGATCGGCCGCTGGCCCGTGGAGGAGGGGCGAGACAGTCTCGCCCAGCTCCTGCACCTGCCGCAGGATGTCGAACGCGAGCTGGCGGGCGGGGCTGACCGTTCGTTTCACGACTCGGCTTCCATCCCGTCGAAGCCATCTCCGACTGTCAGGCGGACTCCATTGAGAAAGTCACGAACCGTCATTCCTCGCTTGCCGGCGGGTTGCACCGAGCGAATTCGCAGTTGCGTGCCGCCCCCGCAGCGCACCGAGAAGCTCTCGCGGTCGAGCGCGACGATCGTTCCGGGAGGAACTGCTGCCTCGCCGGTCGGCTCCTCCGGGGCAATGCCGATCAGCTCGATCCGTTGTCCGAAGAGGAAGGAATGGCACCCGGGGAAGGGCGTGAAGCCGCGTTGACGGTCGCGGATCTCCTGTGCCGTCCGCTGCCAAGCGACCCGGCCATCCTCCCGCCGCAGGATTGGCGCGAGGGTCGCGTCCTCGTCCCGCTGGGGCTGCGGTGGCAGCTCACCCGCGACCAGCTTGGGGAGCAGCTCGACCAGTAGCCGCGCTCCGAGCAGGGCCAGCCGCAGCGTCAGCGTCTCGGCCGTCTCTTCCGGACCGATCGCGGTGCCTGCCTGTCCGAGGATCGGTCCCGTGTCGAGCCCCGCGTCCATCTGCATCAGCGTCACTCCCGTCTCCTTCTCGCCGCAGGCGATCGCCCAGGCGATCGGGGCAGCTCCCCGGTAGCGCGGCAGCAGCGACGAATGAATGTTGAGACATCCATACCGCGGCGCCTCCAACATCCATTCTGGCAGAATTCGCCCGTAGGCCGCGACGATCACCGCCTCGACCGAGCGGAAGAGCGGCTCGAAGAAGGCCCGGGCCTCGGGGGTGCGGAGCTTTTCGGGCTGATGGACTGGGAGTCCAAGGGAGAGTGCGCGCACCTTCACCGGAGGCGGCGTGAGGATCTGCCGACGCCCGACCGGCCGGTCCGGCTGCGTCACGACCGCCTTGACCTGATGGCCAGCCGCGACCAGGGATTCGAGGGCCGGGACGGCAAAGTCCGGTGTCCCCATGAAGATCACTTCCATTCCGCTCCTTCCCGCGCCTATTCCCAATCTCCAACCTTGATCCGCTTGCGAATCTTCTGTTTGATGAGGTCCCGTTTGAGCGGGCTGAGGTACTCGATGAAGACCTTTCCGTTGATGTGGTCGGTCTCGTGCAGCACGCAGCGTGCGGCAAAGCCGCGTGCCTCGAAGGTGAACTCCCGCCCGTGCAGGTCGATCGCCGAGACGGTGATGACCTCGGGTCGCTCGACCTCGATGGTGAAGCCAGGAAAGCTCAAACAACCCTCCTCGCTGATCTCCGTCCCCTTGGTCTCGACGATCTTCGGGTTGATGCAGACGATCCGCTCCTTCGACTCCCGCCCCGAGCTGACATCCATGACGAAGAACTTCTGGGAGCGGGCGACTTGAGGCGCCGCCAGCCCCGCTCCGTGGGCGTCGTACATCGTCTCGAACATGTCGTCGACCAGCTTGGCAAACTGGCCGTCGATGTTGGTCACCTCATCCCCTTCCCGTTGCAGGATCGGGTCTCCATATTTGACGATCGGCAGTTTCATGGCAACGATCCTCCCTGAACTAATAGTGCTTGATCTGATCGAGATAGCCCGCGAGGTTCCGCTTCATCTCGACGAGAGAGTCTCCGCCGAACTTCTCACGCAGGGCCCGCGCGAGGACGATCGCCGCCATCGCCTCGCCGATGACGCCGGCCGCCGGTACGGCAGTGACATCGGAGCGCTCGAAGTCCGACTCCATTGCCTCTTTGGTCTCGACGTGGACGCTGCGGAGTCGCTGCCGGAGCGTCGCGATTGGGTTGAGATAGCCGCGGATCCGGAGCTCCTCCCCGTTGGTCATGCCGCCTTCGAGGCCACCGGCGCGGTTCGAGTAGCGGTAGAAGGTCGAATCCTCGGACCGATAGCCGATCTCGTCGTGGACCTGTGAGCCCGGGCGACTGGCATTGGCGACCCCTTCACCGAGCTCGACCGCCTTGACGGCGTGGATCGACATGATCGCCTGTGCCAGTTGACCGTCGAGCTTGCCGAGCCAGCTGGTGTGTGCACCCAGCCCGGGAGGGCAGCCCCGCACGACCACCTCGAAGATCCCCCCGAGCGTATCCCCTTCGGTAACCCCGGCTTGGTCGATGCGAGTGATCATCCGGGCGGCTGCTTCCGGATCCGCACAGCGCACCATCGTGTCGTCAGCGAGGTCACGGATCTGCTCCCACGGGATGGGCGTCTCGGCCGTGGCGATCTCTCCGATCCGCAGGACGTGGCTCGCCACTTCGATGCCACATTCCCGGAGCAGTTCGCGGGCGAGCGCTCCGACGGCGACGCGCATCGTCGTCTCCCGCGCGCTGGCCCGTTCGAGAATGTCGCGCAGATCGCGCCGGTCATACTTGAGGCCGCCGACCAGATCGGCGTGGCCCGGTCGCGGTCGAATCACCTTGCGGTCGCGCGCCGGTGGGACCTCTGGTTTGGCGACGGCCATCACCTCCAGCCAGTTGGCGTTGTCCCGGTTCTCGACCATCAAGGCGATCGGGGAGCCCAAGGTCTCTCCATGGCGCACCCCACTGAGAATCTGTACCTGGTCGGTCTCGATCTTCATTCGACCGCCCCGTCCATGCCCCTGTTGCCGTCGCCACAATTGGTGGTTGATTCGTTCGAGAGCGACGGGCAAGCCCGCTGGGAGCCCCTCCACCGTCGCGATCAACGCCCGCCCATGTGACTCGCCCGCCGTGGTAAACGTAAATCCCATATCCTCTTTCTCTCTTCACTCTCCCGTGTACACGGGCAAAAGTTCAAGTATAGATTCTTGCCATCAGCCCGGCAACCGTCAGGGGAATTTTGCGCACCGCTGGCAGTTTCGGCACGGAAGCGCTACACTCTGCCCCGTTTGACGATCCCCTCTCCTCTCGCGCAAGGGACCGCATCTTTGAAAGAGGACGGCGGGGATGACTCTTCTTCACGAGAATGACGACAACTTGACCGTTCGGAGACCGGCCTGGAGGGCTGTCTCTGATCATCCTGGTAATCTTCGATGACGAGGCATATGAACAATCTACCCAAAATAACACGTCGAGCATTTGTGGCAGGTACGCTGGCAACGACCGCGTCCTACGCCGCCAGTCGGGACCGGATCCTCGGGGCCAACGAACGCCTGCGCGTGGGCGTCATCGGGTGCGGAGGGCTCGCCCGTGGCGCCCACATCCCCGCACTCCTCAAGATGAAGGAGACCGATCAGGTCG
>JBMUAP010000129.1:0-7580 GCA_049454155.1 Blastocatellia bacterium | reverse complement strand
GATGCGCGACGCCAATGTTGGGGTCGAGCTGATGCTCCGGCCGGGTGGTCAGGGGCTCTCGATGACCTCCGCTGATCTGACCCTCCCCCTGCGCCACCTCGAGACGGTTCGTCAGGTGCCCGGTGTGGCGATTGCCACGCCCGTCGGCCAGAACCTCGAGATGGGAGGAAGCAACGGGTTGGGGCTGCAACAGCTCGACGGCATCGACTTTCCCACCTTTTCCCAGGCCTCGGGGATGCGTGTCATTGATGGAGAACCGCTCCCCGACACGGGAGACGTCGCGATCGTCGACGAGAAATATGCCCTCAACAACCGAGTCGGTCCGGGGAGCCGGATCGTCGCGCTCGGTCGCCCCTTGACGGTCGTCGGCGTCTATCGCCCGGAGAGCGGCGCGCGCATCAAAGTCCCCTTGAAGACCCTCCAGGAGATCCTCGGCGCCGAAGAGAAGTGTTCGATGATCTTTGTCAAATGTGCCGATCCCGCCCAGCAGGAGCAGGTGGCGCAGCGGCTGCTGGCGCTCTTTCCAGACTATCGGATTCTTTTTACTCGTGACCTGCCGACCCTCTTCACCAACGGCTTTGGGGCCTTCAATGTCTTTCTGCACGTCGTGCGTGGACTGGCAATTGTCATCAGCCTGCTGGTCATTCTTCTGACGATGTACACGACCGTCTCCGAGCGGACCCGGCAGATTGGCATCCTCAAGTCGCTGGGGGCCTCGAAGCTCTGGATTGCTTGGGCATTCGAGAAGGAGGCCCTGCTGATCAGCCTGCTCGGGGTGTTGGGGGGCATCGCGTTCTGCCTTGTCGCCAAGACCATCCTCGTCCATCGATTCTCGATGAACATTGAACTTGAGCCCGGCTCGGTTCTCTTGGCCGCCTTTGGCGGGATGCTGAGCGGCGCCCTCGGGGCTCTCTATCCGGCGCTGCGTGCCGCTTCCCGCGATCCGGTCGATGCCCTCAGTTATGAGTAGAGGCAACCCAGAAACCCTGGGGAAAGTGATCAAAAACAGGAAGATCTCCAGACCAGCTCTCTCCTATCCCGGCTAACCCGGGCGACTTTGAGCGGGATACCTGTCCGGAGCTGTCTGCTCTGCCCTCCGCAGATGGTGGGCTCGTATCCCAGGGATCTGCGGATGAATTTCCCGGCGAGAGTGGCGAGACTCGCCCAGCAAGAGGCCCTTGTACCCATGAACAGAAGTCAGAAACGGATGATCGGACTGCTCTCGACAGCCCACCTGATTCTCGACTCCTACTCGAGCTTTCTCTTCCAACTGTTGCCGATGCTGACGTTGCAGTTGCAGTTGACCCCCTGGCAGGTCTCGTGGCTCTCGCCAGCCCTCATGGTCAGCTCCTCCTTGCTGCAACCCGTCTACGGCATGCTCTCGGATCGCTACCTCAAGCGGTCGATGGTCGTTTTCGGGCCGCTGGTCGCGGCGGTCTGCCTCTCCCTTCTCGGACAATCGACGAGCCTGCCGATGCTGCTGGCACTGGTGACGATCGGTGGAATGGGCGTTGGGGCCTTCCACCCACAAGGGGCCGCGCTCGTCTCGCAGGCGGTCGTCGGTGACCCGGAGCGTGCACGCCATCAGGGGCTGGTCATGTCGATCTTCTCCTCGGCGGGGACGGTTGGGTACGCTCTCGGCCCTCTCTTGATCGCGGGTGGGATCGCGCTCTTTGGCCTCTCGAAGAGCTGGGTCGTCATGCTGCCAGGGGTTTTGATCTGCTTGATTCTCTGGCGGACCTGCCCCGCTCTAGAGGTCCGGCGCGTATCGGCCGACCAACCCCCGCTCCGCGCGGCGCTGCGAGCGGTCTGGGCACCCTTGACGCTGCTCTATTTTGCGGTCGTCTTGCGCTCGGCGGTCTCGGTCAGCATCCACACCTTTCTCCCCTTCGAGTTGCAAGGGGCCGGGATGGGCGACGGGGCAAGGAGTCTGGTCCTGGCTGGCTTCATCTTTTTTGGCGGAGTCGGCGGATTTTTTGGGGGAACCTTAGCGGACCGCTTTGGCGCGCGCCGGGTGAGCCTCTTGGCGATGCTGCTGGCGACACCGCTGCTGGTCCTCTTCTTCTTGACTCCTGGCCCCCTCGGCTATCTCTTCCTGATGGCGGGAGGGACGATGCTCAACCTGCCGATTCCGATCAGCGTCGTCATGGCCCAACGCCTCGTCGGTTTTGGCGCGAGCACGGTTTCCGCGTTGATGATGGGGTTCGCCTGGGGCGCGGGCGCGCTCATGGCTCCGCTCACCGGTCAGTTGAGCCAGGCAATTGGCTTTACCCAGGCCCTGGTGGTCATCTCCCTCCTTCCCCTCCTCTCCGCACTGCTTCTCTGGCGCTACCCGGAAGGGGGAGCGGCACCGCTCCATCCCCTGGCCCTTCGGCCAGTGGCCTAGCCCGCAACGCCACCGGGATCGATTCGCAGCCGCAGTCAATCGATCCCCTCTGTCGACTCTTGTGGTATCATCACTCGGACGAACTATATGGGACTCTTCTGGAGACGCAACCAATCACGTTCCCCCGCAACGCCTGACGCCTCGGCGCCGGTCGATACCGGCTCGGCTCCTCCCGCTTCGATGGATGGGGAAGGGGAGTCTGCGTCGGGGCTGCTCAACCGGTTCCGACGGGCCATCTCCGCGACGCGGGAGACCCTCGCCGTCCGGCTCGACGAGACGGTCCACGGCAAGCGCCAGATCGATGCGGCGACCCTCGACGAGCTTGAGGAGTCCCTCATCGGGGCTGACATCGGCGTCCAGACGACGCAAGAAATTCTCGAAGACGTTCGGCGCCAAGTCGATCGCCAAACCCTCCGGGATGTCGATCAGCTCAAATCGATCATTCGTCAACGCCTGCTGGCCATTCTGGAGAAGGCAGCCACTTCGCGTGGCGTTGCCTCCGAGCAGGCGGTGGCGAAAGATGTCCGCCCTTACGTCATCATGGTCGTCGGGGTCAATGGAGCCGGCAAGACGACGACAATCGGCAAGCTCGCCCAACGCATCCGCCGGGAGGGGAACGACGTCCTGATCTGTGCGGCGGACACTTTCCGGGCGGCCGCCGGAGATCAATTGGCCATCTGGGCCGAGCGGGCCGGAGTCCCGCTCATCCAACAACGGTCGGGAACGGATCCCGCCGCCGTCCTCTTCGATGCCTTGCGTGCGGCTCAAGCACGCGGCAGCGACGTCCTCATCGTGGACACCGCGGGTCGCCTCCACAACAAGGCCAATCTCATGGCCGAACTGGAAAAGATGAAACGGATCGCCGCGCGGGAGATCCCCGGCGCTCCCCACGAGACCCTGCTCGTTGTCGATGCCGTCACCGGGCAGAACGGCCTCAGTCAGGCACGCGAATTTCTGAAGGTCGCCGATGTCACCGGACTGGTCCTGACCAAGCTCGATGGCACCGCCCGTGGGGGCATCGCCATTGCCATTGCCAAGGAGCTCAACCTGCCCATTCGCTACTGTGGAATCGGTGAGCAGGCCGATGATCTGGTCGTCTTCGATCCACAACTCTTTATCGATGGTCTCTTTGATTGATTCACGGAGTCCTGACAACGCCATGACGGACCTTGATTACATTCGAATGACACTCGATCTCGCCCGACAAGGGGCAGGTCTGGTCAGCCCGAATCCACTGGTTGGCTCGGTGGTGGTTCAGGACGGAGTGGTTGTTGGTCGCGGATATCACCGGTACGAAGACTGGAAGCACGCCGAGATCTGGGCGCTCGAGGAGGCTGGGGAACGGGCGCGCGGGGCGACGCTCTACGTCAACCTCGAGCCCTGCTCCCACCGGGGGAGCGGGAAACGCACGCCCCCATGTGTCCAAGCGCTGATCGAGGCGGGCGTTCGTCGCGTCATCGCCTCGACTGTCGATCCGAATCCGCGTGTCAATGGTCGCGGGTTTGACCTCCTGCGGGAAGCGGGAATTGACGTTCAGGTTGGGCTCTTGGAACCGGAAGCACGCCAACTCAACGAGGTCTTCTTCAAGTCTGTCACGACAGGACTCCCATTTGTCCACCTCAAGACGGCCACCTCCCTCGACGGCCGGATCGCCAGCCGCACGGGTGACTCGAAGTGGATCACCGGCCCGGCAGCAAGGGCGGCGGGCCAGCTTCTCCGCCACTCCTGTGATGCGATCCTCGTCGGGATCGGGACGGCCCTCGCCGACGATCCTCTTTTGACAGACCGTTCCGGACTTCGTCGGCGCCTTCCCCTGACCCGCGTCGTGCTCGACTCCCGTCTCCGGCTGCCGCTCGACTCCCGGCTGGTTGCCACGGTTGGGGAAGCCCCCGTCGTCGTCGTCACGACTCCCCCGTCCCTTGCCAACCGGGATCGTCTTCCTTGGGAGATCCGTCGGGACGCTTTGGCCCTTCGAGGGGTGCAGAGCTGTCCAGTCGACCCAGACGAAGAGGGACGCCCCTCGCTTCCCGCGATGCTGCGTGCCATGGCGGACCGCTCCATCACCAGCCTCCTTGTCGAGGGCGGCGGCACGATCGCCGCCGGGTTTCTTGAGGCGGGCCTCGTCGACAAGGTCACCTTCTACCTCGCCCCAACCATCATTGGGGGGCGCGACGCCGTCCCCGCCATTGCGGGACGCGGAGTCGCTCGCCTCGCGGAGGCGTGCCGCATCCGCGACTTGACCCTGCGCCATTGCCAAGACGATCTCGAATTGACGGGCTATCCGGTCTATGCCGCGCCCGCCAACGTGGAACCCCGCGCCAGCGCGGCGAGAATTACATGCGACCCAAGCGCCGATTTGGCCAAAATTTTCTGACTGGCAGCCACTATCCCTCCCGGATCATCGCGGCACTCGCCCCCCGTCCTGGGGAGGCGCTGCTCGAGATTGGTCCCGGCGAGGGGGCGCTTACCCGGCTCCTGCTCGACGCGGGGGCGACCCTCACCGCCATCGAGATCGATCCCGACCTCATTCCCCTTCTGGAACAACGTTTCGGGGCCAATCCAGACCTACGACTTCTCCGGGCAGACATCTTGACCCTGGACCCTCGGCCCCTCTACCCGCCCGGTCAGTCAGTCCGGGTGGTCGCCAACCTCCCCTACTACATCTCGACCGCCGTCCTGCAACACCTCTTGACCTATCGGCATCTCTTCGGGGAGATGGTGTTGATGTTGCAACGCGAAGTCGTCGATCGGATCGTTGCTCCCCCGGGCAGTCGGACCTATGGCTATCTCTCGGTGCTGGTCCAGCTCTTCTGCCAAGTCGAGGCGCTCTTCGACGTCCCCCCCGGCGCTTTTCGGCCCATTCCCAAGGTCCATTCAACGGTACTTCGGTTGCGCATCCGCACGGAACCGGCCGTTCCCATCGCCGATCCACAATCCTTCCTCCTCCTTTGCCAAGTCCTCTTCTCGCAGCGACGCAAGACGCTGGCCAACAATCTCCGCGCCGGCCTGAGCCGACTTGGCCTGTCAACAGCGGCAGGGGGGGCACTGACGGCCAGCTTGCCCGCCATCGGCATCGATGGGCAACGTCGCGCCGAAACCCTCTCTCTTCCCGAACTTGCCGCGCTGCACGGAGCGGTTCTCCGCGAGGCCAACCACACGAACCCGGAGAGCGATCCTGCGCCATCCCCAGATCAATCCAGATGAAACAAGATGCATAAAGAGACAACAGATCGATTGCAGATTACCCCACTCGGTGGGCTCGGCCAGTTTGGCATGAACATGACCGTCTTCCGCTACGGCGAGCAGATGATGATCGTCGACTGCGGCCTGATGTTTCCTGATGAGGACCTGCTCGGCGTCGATATCGCGATCCCCGATCTGAGTTATGTCGAGGAGCATCGCGACGAGCTGGTCGGGATCGTCCTCACGCACGCTCACGAGGATCACGTCGGCGCTCTCCCCTTTCTCCTGCAGATGGTCAATGTCCCGATCTATGCCACCGAGTTCACCCTCGGCTTGGTCGAAGGGAAGTTTGCCGAATTTGGACTGCTCGGCAAGGTCGAGACCCACTCCATCCCTCCCGGGCAACCCTTTGCCGTCGGGCCCTTCACCATCGACTTCATCCGTGTCTCCCACTCCCTCGTCGACTGCGTCGCGCTCGCCATCGAAACGCCGGTTGGGGTCATCATTCACACCGGTGACTTCAAGGTCGACGAGACCCCCGTCCTCGGTGAACCGATCGATCTGCAACGCCTGACCGAGTATGGCGACCGCGGCGTGCTCGCCCTGCTCGCCGATTCGACCAATGTCGAGCAGGAGGGACGCACCGGGTCCGAACGCTCCGTGATCCCCGCCCTCGGGCGGATCTTTGATGAGACCCTCGGCCGCATCGTCGTCTCCTGCTTTGCGACGAGCATCCACCGCTTGCAGATCATCTTCGATCTCGCCGCCGAACAGAACCGCGCCGTCGCCCTGCTTGGCCGGAGCATGATTCGCAATGTCGAGGTCGCCCGGAAGTATGGCTACCTCGATCTCGACGACGACCAACTGGTCAGTCCCAACAAGGCCAAGAAGATGGCCCCTGATGAGGTCTGTCTCCTCGTCACGGGGAGCCAGGGGGAGCCGATGTCCGCCCTCGCCCGCATGTCGGTCGATTCCCACAAGGACGCCAGTATCCTCTCCGGGGACACTGTCATCATCTCGGCCCGCCAGATTCCCGGAAATGAGAAGTCGATCTCGCGGATGATGAACCATCTCTTCAAGAAGGGGGCCCGTGTCGTCGACTCCAGCGTCGCCCGCATCCACGTCTCTGGTCACGGCCGACGAGGTGACCTCAAGATCATGTATGAGGCCGTACGTCCCCGCTTCCTCGTCCCCATCCACGGAGAGACCCGTCAACTCTACCGCCACGCCGAGGCCGCTCGTCAGTGGGGCGTCGATCGTGACCGGATCGTCCTTGTTGAAAGCGGAGATGTGCTGGAGTTGGATCAGAAGAGTGCCAAGGTTCGCGAGAAGGTCACGGTCGGCCGCACGCTCATCGACGATTCCGGCTTCGGTCGCATCGACGATCTCGTCCTGCGCGACCGCAAACACCTCGCCTACGACGGGATCGTCGTCCCCATTGTCGCCATCAACAAAGCCTCCGGCGAAATGGAATCGGCCCCCGAAGTCATTCAACGCGGACTGGCCTTCAGCGATGATGGCGCCGGCTTTCTCGCCAAAGCCCGTCTGATCGTCGCCCAGACCATCAACCAGGCGAGCCATGCCGAACGAGTCGACTGGGCCGTCATGAAGGAGAAGGTGCGTCTCGATCTTAAACGCCATATCCAGCGTGAAACTGGCAGGCGTCCCATGATCATTCCTGTCGTTCTCGAGATCTGACGCCATCTGATGACAGTGGAATGAATTGTTGACAAATCAGAGATCCGCTGATGTGGGAGGCAACGTCTTGCTGGTTGACAGAATGGAGGGACTGAAGTAGCATTCAAGCTGTTTCTATTACTCAGGGCTCTTATGTTTGCGCAGCTACCTCAACCGCACTGCGCCCCCGATTCATCTCCCAGCCCTTTTGTTTGAATCTGCGCGACTAGGCACTGCCCTCTTGTGAGGCAGTTTGTGTCTCCAGCCCGGGCGGGAGTCTTGGGCCTGGGTCCGGTGACACTTGAAGAACGATTGGAGAGCCACTTTCAACGGG
>JBMUAP010000128.1:0-7595 GCA_049454155.1 Blastocatellia bacterium | reverse complement strand
GGAGCGTGGCCATCTGCCCGCTCTGCTCTATCCGGGAGGCCAGCGGAGCGACCGTCCCGCCAAGAGGTGCAGATGAAGGTGGTCGACCGACTGCCCGCCATCGCCGCCCGTGTTGATGACGGTCCGGTAGCCCGCTTCAGCGCAGCCGAGCTGGTTGGCGATCTTCGGTGCGAGTCGCAGCAGGTGGCCGAGAAGGGGCTCGTCGGCCTGCGCGACATCGTTCAGGGAGTCGGAATGCTCCTTGGGGATGATCAGGACGTGGGTCGGGGCCTGTGGGGCGACGTCAAGGAAGGCATACGCCAAACGGTCTTCATATACTTTGGTGGAAGGGATCTCGCCGGAGAGAATCCGGCAGAAGAGGCACGACATTTCGGACATCAACTCTCCTGTCAAGGCTCCAGGGTTGAGGAGCCGGATGGATCAGATATTGGATCAGGAACAGCAGACTATGACAACACAAACCGCCGGCATCGTACCACAAAGGGAGAAGCGCGCCAATTTTTGGCGTGGGATCTCCTCCCTCTGTCTCTCTCTTCCCCTGCTGTTTCTGGTGGGATGCACTGAATCCGGGGAGGTCACCCGGTCGAGCGGGCTCGCCGCCCCCCCCTCTTCCTCCCCACCGGCTGCGGCGGTCTCGACGACTCCTGCCGAACAGATCCCGGCGCGAGCGGTGCGGTTTGGCTACCGCGTCGTTCGTACCTATCCACACGACCCGGCGGCCTTCACCCAGGGACTGCTCTATCACGATGGATTTCTCTACGAGAGCACCGGGCTGCAGGGCCAGTCCTCGCTGCGCAAGGTCGAATTGGAGACGGGACGGGTCGTCCAACGCTTCGATGTCTCTGGACAGTACTTTGCGGAGGGCTTGGCCCACTTCGGCGAGCGACTCTACCAGTTGACTTGGCAATCGCGCCTCGGCTTTGTCTACGACCTGCGAACCTTCCAAGTGCAGCGGCTCTTCAATTACCGCGGGGAGGGATGGGGATTGACCCACGATGGGGCGTCACTGATCCTCAGCGACGGTTCGAACCGCCTGCGCTACTTCCACCCGGAGACGTTCGACCCGCAGCGAGAGGTGGAGGTCTTCGATGGGCAGCGCCCCGTCTCCCTGCTCAATGAGTTGGAGTATATCGACGGCGAGGTCTGGGCCAACGTCTGGCAGAGCGAGCGAGTTGCCCGCATCCGCCCCTCGACGGGCCAGGTCGTCGGCTGGGTCGACCTCAGCGGGCTGCTCTCGATCGAGGATCGGCGCCGCCCCGTCGACGTCCTCAATGGCATCGCCTATGACCCACAGGGCAAGCGCCTCTTTGTTACCGGGAAGCTCTGGCCGAAAATCTTCGAGATTCAGTTGGTCCAGTCGCGCTCTGGACCGACCCGCTGATCTTCCGGGATCTTCTCGTTGACAGACAGGGTCGGGCGCCGTCGCAGCAGGGGTTCGAGCTGGAGGAGGAGGACTCCCCCGAGGACCGCGCCTCCGCCAGCGAGCTGCCAGCCGCCGAGCGTCTCCCCCAGCCAGCCCCACGCCACCCCGGCAGCGACCACTGGCTCGAGCATCGAGGTCAGGCTGCTCCTGCTCGGCTCAAGATGGCGCAGACTCGCCAGGAAGAGACCGAACGGCAGGATCGTCGCAATGATCGCCAGGTAGAGGAAGAAGCCGACCGTTGTTCCCCCGTACTGTGACCATGGCAGGGCCCAGACGGGCGCAAGCAGGGACCAGGTCAAGGAGGCGATGACGAAGGCATAGGCCATCAAGGGCAGCGTCGCATAGCGCTGCTGCAGGCGGGTTCCGAGGACCGCATAGAACGAAAAGCCGACGCCTGAGCCAATCGCGAAGAGGGTCCCCGGAACATTGATCGCTCTTGTTCCTCCCTCTTGCCCGAGCAGCATGAGGACACAGCCCGCCAGCGCCGTCGCCGCGGCGAGGATCTTCCCGAGCGTCAAGCTCTCTGTTCGCGTCGCCACTCCGTAGGCCATCAGCATCACCGGGGCCGTGTACTGGAAGAGCAGCGCATACCCAACGCCAACCCGGGACAGGGCGAGGTAGTAACAGCCCTGGTTCGCGACCAGCCCGATTCCCCCGAGCAGCAGAAAGGCGGGCAGGTCCTTGCGCGAGATGGGGGGAAGTCCCCCGGGGCGCCGGCGCAACCAGCCGAGGAGGAGCAGCGCGGCGATTCCCGTGCGGAAGAAGAGCAGCTCGGCGGGGGAGTGCCCCCCGTCTCCGATCAGGAAGCGCGCGACCACGCCCGAGACGCCCCACATCACTGCCGCTCCCACGGCCAGCAGGTATCCCAACGCAGGGTTCGGTCGGCGAGGCGGCTTCATCAGATCCTGATATTGTAGGCTTTGATCTTGCTGTTGAGGGTCGTATTGTTCATGCCAAGCAGCTTGGCCGCTTTGCTCTGGTGCCCACTTGTCATCTCGAGGGCCCGTCGGATCAGCTCGATCTCGAAGCGCGAGACCTCGTCATAGAAGGCGATGCCCCGCGTCAGGTCGATCGAGGCGACCGAGTCGCTCAAGGGGCCCGTCGCGCGCATCCGTTGCTCCGGGTGCTGGATCTCCGAACGCAGGCACTCGAGCGTGATCTCGTCGGTCCGCGCGATGATGACGGCGCGTTCGATCGCCGTCTCCAGTTCCCGCACATTGCCTGGCCAAGGATAGGCCTCGAGGGCCCGCAAGACCTCCGGCGAGATCTGCTCGGCGATCTTCCGGTCATTCTCCGCTTTGTACTTGCGGATGAAGTGCTGGGCCAGCGGCAGAATGTCCTCGCGGCGGTTGCGCAACGGAGGCAGGTGGATGTTGATGACGTTGAGCCGATAGAAGAGGTCTTCGCGAAACTCGCCCGCCTTGACCGCTCGTTGCAGATCGGTGTTGGTTGCGGCGATAATCCGGACATCGACCCGGCGCGGCTGGGTGTCCCCAAGGGGGGTGAACTCCCGCTCCTGGATGACCCGCAAGAGCCGCGCCTGCGTCTCCGGCGGGATCGTGCTGATCTCGTCGAGGAAGATCGACCCGGCATCCGCGACCTCGAAGAGCCCCTTCTTGGCGGCGATCGCCCCGGTAAAGGCCCCTTTGGTGTGGCCAAAGAGCTCCGATTCGAGCAGCTCCGAGGGGATGTTGCTGCAGTTGACCGCGACGAACTGCCCGGACTCGGCCCGTGGGCCGGAGAAGTGGATCGTCCGCGCGACGACCTCCTTTCCTGTCCCCGATTCTCCCGTGATCAGCACCGTTGAGCGTGCTGGCGCAACCTGCTCGATCAGGTCATAGACCTCGCGCATCGCCGCTGACGTTCCGACGATCTGCGTCCGATCCCCCGATTGCCGCAACGTCCGACGCAGCACCCGCCGCTCTTCATCGCCACGACGCCGCGCCATTCCCGCCGCGACCGTCTTGAGGATCAACGCGTTCTCGAATGGCTTGCGGATGCAGTTGAAGGCCCCCAACTGCCACGCCGCGATCGCCGTGTCGAAGGTCGCAAAGGCCGTGATCATGATCACCACCGCCTCCCGGTCCTGCCGGAGGATCTCTTCCAGCGTTCGCAACCCACCCATTCCCGGCATCGAGACGTCGAGGAGCACAACCTCGTAGGGGCGCTCGCTGAGCCGGGCCAGCCCCTCCTCCCCCGTCTTCGCCAGGTCGACCCGGTAGCCCTCTGCCGAGAGAAGGCTCTCGAGGACGTCCCGCATCACCTCTTCGTCATCGACGACCAGTACGGTCCCTTTTCTTGCCATGCGTCGTGGTTTCCATTTCTTCCGGTCTGCTTCGCCCCGTGCTCCCCGTGCTTTTGGATCGTCCTGAGGCGAAGCTGCCACTCTACACCATCTCCCCCTCGACGGGAATCGATTCTTCTCTCCGCTCGGGATGAGAGGGAGCCGGCAGCCGGTCACCGCTCCACAGTTTCACCCTCTCTTTGTCTCCTTCTCGGGACGTCCAAGGTTGTTCCCCTTCGATTATTCTTTTGACGGGTATTTGAATCAGAACCGATTTCGCGGATAATCACCCTTCCGGATTGGCGCTCGACAATTGCAAACCAGGAGACCGTCAACGATGCCACGTGGTGAGGTACTCGAGATCAAGCTTGAAAAACGGGCGTTCACAGTTGTTCCACTGCACGATGAAGAAGCCGATAAAGCTTATTGGCTTTCTCAGAGCCCGCAAGAACGAATCGTTCAAATGGAGATTCTCCGACAAATCAATTATGGCGATCGGGCTACCACCAGACTTCAAAGAATTCTTGACATTGCTCCATACAAACCACGTTGAATATCTCCTCATTGGAGGGTACGCCGTTGGCTACCACGGTTATCCCAGAGCCACCAATGATCTGGACATATGGATCGCTCTCAATCCGGAAAATGCGATCAAGATGACGAAAGTGATCAAGGATTTCGGGTTTGACACATCCGATCTGTCTTCGGAACTCTTTATGCAGAAAGGCCGAATCGTTCGAATGGGATTACCCCCCATCCGAATTGAGGTTCTTCTTGAAATCTCAGGTGTCCAATTCAATCAATGTTACGAAGAACGAATCGACGATGTCATTGATGACATCCCAGTAAAATTGATTAACTTGAAACACTTAAAGACCAACAAGAGAGCGAGCGGACGCTACAAAGACTTGGACGACCTTGAGCACTTGCCTTGAGTCCAGCCATTCTTGTCACCCTGCCTTGACTGCATTGGTGGCCGCGCCCAGCTGCTCGAATGATCGAAGGAGGTACGTCATGTCCAATGCAGCAGCGATGACGGGCGCGGCGGCAGCACATCAGGCCGCTATTGCCAATGCCATCAAGGCCTCAGGGGTGATTGTTCAGCTGGAACCCGACAGCTTCGCCGCCATCCTCAGTAAGAGCAAGGACCCGCTGGTGGTCTGCGCGGAAGGGGGAGTCTTTTCGATCAACTACCAGTACCTCACGTCCTACAAGGGGCTCACCTTCTTCACCAAGTCGCGGAACCCGCTGCGACTCCCGGGGGGAGCAGAGATCGTCAACGCGAAGAAGATCTGGATTCCTGGTTGATGGGGCGGGAGTGGCCGTCACGCCCACTCCTCCGGCGGATCAGAGGGGATCGGCCCGGTCTCGGTCACGGCCTTGGCCAGGAGATGGTGGGTCCCCTTCCTCCCAGTCCAGCGCCAGAGGTAGTCCCAGTCGAGCGTCTGCGCCCGCACCTTGATCAGGCCTGTGATGTCGCTCCATTGCCTCTCCGAGACCTCACCGCCACTTCGAAACCAGTCGAGCTTGACGATGATCATGTCCTCAGCCGAAGCGACCGGGAACTGTCGTCCCTCCAGAGCGTCATCGAAGGGGATGCGGGCGGCCCGCCGCGCTTCCTCGATCTCATATTCGCCACTTCCGCGGACGAAGATGTCCAGTTTGAGCATTGTCGCCAAATGGATCACGTTGAACGATCCAAGGTTGGCAACCGCCCGGCGAACGGCGGCCTCCTCAATGGAGTAGCTCTTGCTGAGCTTCTCGCCGAGGGGCTTGACCAAGTCTTCGGTGAGGGCCGCAACCAAGTCGATATCGGTCGTGGCCCTCGGGATTCCATGTGCTGAGCTGGCGATCGATCCCCCAATGAAGTAGTCCACCCCCCAAGAATCGAAGAGGTCTGTCAATGGGATCAGTGCCGTGATCAAGTCAGGTGGAGTCTTCACCTCGATCTCTTCTGGGGTCAGGGGTGCCAGTGGTGTTGAAGGTGGCAGTGGCAGCCCAAGCTCGACGGTGATCGACCTCGGACTCCGATTCCGGCGTGAGAGTTCGATGATCGTTGTACTGAGAGAACGGACCAGCGCGATCTTCCTGCCGGCGGATGCTTGGCGAAAGAGAACTATCTGAAACCGTTCCGCTTCAGGTGAGGAGTCAGAGATTCCTGCGTGCATCGGTCATTCCTTTGGCTGCATCACCCATCGCTTGCGCCCACCTCCTCATCATACTCCCGCCGGTCCTCTCCGCCAAGGGATGGTCCCTCTGCTCGAAGAGGAAGGTCGATGGGTTCCGCTTCAGTCGCCCGAACCAGTCGACTTCATTGCTGAGTGATCCGGACTGACGCTCGTTCCACAAATCTTTTCCTGAAGAGGCAGTGGCCAAATTTTGCCTCCCCTCAACCCGCAGTCCGGTTCCAGAGATAATCCTTGGCTTGGCTCAGATCGGATCGGAAAACCGGTTGACAGTTTTCAACGATCTTGTACCATGCTTTTGTATTTTTTGATTTTAGTAATTCTTGACTTATGTAATCCATCAATCAGTCCATTTCAAGAAGGATTCTTCCGATGCCGCTCATCAAAGTCAGTCGTTCCGCTCAGATCACTCTGCCCGCCGAAGTCCGGAAACCTCTCGATATTGAAGAGGGGGATTATTTGTCCGTGGAGCCCGTCGAAGGTGGAATTCTGTTGAAGCCAGTCGTGGTCATGGACAAAAAAGAGGCGATGAAGCGCCTGCAGGCCTTGCTCGACCAAGTCCCGAAGGGAAGACCAAAGAAGAGATTCAAGAATGCCCAAGAGGAAGAAGAATCGATCGCGGAGATGATCAAAGAGCTGAGGAAGCAAAACCGTGATCAAAGCCGTTCTTGATTCCACTGTTCTGGTGAGCGCTTTTCTCTCGAAAACCGGCGTGTCCCGTGAATTGTTGAAATGTGCGGGGCAGAAAGGTGTTGAGTTTGACGTCTCTCCTCAGATCCTTGCCGAGACAGAGCGAGTCCTCCATTATGACCGACTCCGGAAACGGTACCCCTATGACGATGAAGACATCGATTCCTACTTGCAGATCCTCGTCTCAATCGCATTTGTCGTGAATCCCCTTTTCCACATTGAAGGGGTCGTTCGAGATCCAAACGACAACATGATTCTTGCCTGCGCTGCCGAGGCCCAAGTTGGCTACATCGTCTCAAGAGATAAAGATTTGCTGGTTTTAGAAAGTTTTGAGGGAATCGAGATCGTCAGTCCGGAAGCCTCCATGGCGATATTGCGGGGGTGCCCGTGAAAGACTCATTTTTCGAGACAAGTACCAGTAGGGTGACGGTTCCGTCAACAAGGAGCGAAGCGGGATGGAGCTGGGGATTGCGGTACTGGTACGGATCTTCTCGAACCCAGGGTCGAACGTCTTGCAGAAGCAGCTGGTGCTGAGGGGCCAGCCGCCGCTGGTCGTCAACGCGACCAGCTATCTGCTCTTGGCGGTCGGGGCGCTCGGCTGGGTCATCTGGGAGCGGCCGGGGCTGCCTGGGGCGGGCTACTTTGGCTATGCCGTGCTCTCTGGGATCACGGGAGCGTTGGGGAATGGCTTTCTGGTGCGGGCGCTGCAGCGGGGAGACCTCTCGGTGTTGGGGCCGATCAACGCCTACAAGTCAGTGATCGGCCTGGTGACGGCGTACCTCTTGATCGGAGAGCGCCTTCGCTGGAGTGGCGCGGTCGGGATGGGGCTGATCATCGCCGGGAGCTACCTGGTCTTGGGGCGGCGGGGTGAGGGGGGCAGTGCCTTCTGGGCGCACGTGCGCGAGCCGGCGGTGCGGGACCGGTTGATCGCGCTGCTGCTGACCGGGGTTCAATCCGTCTTCGACAAGCAGGTGATCGAGTACTCGGGGCTCGGGATGGCCTTTGTCAGTTG
>JBMUAP010000127.1:0-7670 GCA_049454155.1 Blastocatellia bacterium | reverse complement strand
CCGTGTCATCGAGGGGCAGTCGGTCGTCAATTCGATCCGGGTCGGAGACAAGATGACGCAGGTATCGATTGTCGAAGAGGCAAGCTGACGAGCGGCTCAGACTGTTGCCAGGCCGACGAGTCGCGGAAGGGCTTCACCGATCTCCTCCCGGAGGATCAAATCGGCGACTTCGTCGAGAGGGGTCTCCGTCCGATTGAGAATCAGCAGGGCGGCTCCGTGTCGCTTGGCGATCTCTGGCAGTTGGCAAGCGGGCTGGACGACCAGGGATGAGCCGGCGACGATCATGACCTCGCACGATCGCGAGGCGGCGACCGCGTCCTCGAAGGCGCGGGCTGGTAGCGCCTGCCCGAAAGAGACAGTGGCTGGCTTCAGGTAGCCGCCACAGTCACGGCACTCCGGTGCTAGCTCTCCCTCCAACACACGCTCCACCGCCTCTTCCATGGAAGTCCTCGCTTGGCAACGCAGGCATTCGACCTCCCGGGTGGTACCGTGAAGTTCGACTACCTGTGTGTTGCCGGCCTTCTGGTGCAGACCGTCAATGTTCTGGGTGATGAGCATTTGCAGCCGGCCCTGCTGCTCCAGCTCGACAAAGGCGAGATGGCCATGATTGGGCTCGGCATCGCGAATCTCGGGCCATATGGCCACCTTCTGTCGCCAGTGTTCGACCCGGGCCTCGTGGTCGCGGACAAACTCTCCATATTCCACGGTGCGATTGTTCGCCCAGATTCCCGAGGGGCTTCGAAAGTCTGGAATCCCCGATTCAGTGGAGATGCCAGCCCCCGTGAATCCGACGATTCGATGGGACTGTTGAATGAGCGTCTGGGCTTCGGCGAAATTCATCTGGTCTGCTCCTTGAGGTGTCAGGCTTGGGCACGGCTTTGGTAGAGGATCCCCTGAGGTGACTTTCCTCCGGGGCGCTGCTAAGATAACACTCTTTTCCCCGTTTTGCTGGAAAAAGGGAGCAGTGACTGAGGTGCCGATCATCGAAACAGCAACCTTACAAGACAAGCATGGCCGAGCGATTCGTGACCTGCGGATCTCGGTCACCGACCGGTGTAATTTTCGGTGTTTCTACTGTATGCCGACCGAGGCGATGGAGTGGCGACCGAAGGCAGAGATTCTCAGCTATGAAGAGATCCTGACCCTGACGGAGATCTTTGTCTCGTTGGGAATCGACAAGCTGCGGGTGACGGGGGGAGAGCCGATGCTCCGCCAGGATGTCGAATCGCTGATCCATCAATTGGCACAACTCCCGGGGGTGAGCGATCTGGCGATGACGACCAACGCCCACTTTCTGGCGGGGCGAGCCGGTGCGCTCCGGGAGGCGGGCTTGCGCCGCATCACGATCAGCCTCGATTCCCTGACGCCAGATCGCTTTGCGTTGATGACGGGACGGAACGAGCTCGACCGGGTGCTGGCGGGGATCGAGGCGGCGGTCGAGGCGGGGCTTTCGCCGGTCAAGATCAACTGTGTGGTCATTCGGGGGGTCAACGATGACCAAGTCCTCGCCTTTGCCGCATTAGCGCGGGAGAAGGGGGTTCGCGTCCGCTTCATCGAATTCATGCCCCTCGACAATGGCAAGGTTTGGCGTCGCGAGATGGTCGTTCCAGGGGAGGAGCTCCGCGCGAGGATTGCGGCACAGTATCCATTGGTTCGAGTCTCCGCCGATCACCCCGCCGAGACCGCCCGGCGATGGCGCTTTGCCGATGGAGCCCCCGGAGAAGTTGGGTTCATCAACCCGGTGACACAACCCTTCTGTGGCCATTGCAGCCGCATCCGGCTGACGGCAGACGGGATGATCCGAACCTGCCTTTTCTCGACGACCGAGTACCCTCTCAAGAAACTTCTCCGTGATGGAGCGGACCGGGCGACGTTGGTCGACTTTATCCTCGCCGCGGTCGCGCAGAAGGAGGAGCGCCATCACATCAATGACCCCGACTTTGTTCAGCCATTGCGGACGATGTCCTGTATCGGGGGTTAATCTCGACGATCCTCTCAGCGGGTCTTTCGATTTCGATAAGGAAATGAGTTATGAGCACTGAACTGAACGGGACAAGCCACGAGACCAGTTTTCCAGCCTCAGGTCGCGTCTACAAGGTGGGCCAGCAATCGGGCGTGCGCGTGCCCTTTCGACAGATCCGACAGCATGTGACGCGGACTCTCAACGAGTCGATCGAGGTCAATGATCCGATCTACGTCTATGACACGAGCGGGCCGTGGGGAGACCCAGTCTACCAAGGGGACGTACGGGATGGCCTACCGCCGCTTCGCCGGGAGTGGATCCTTTCGCGGGGAGATGTCGAGGAGTACACAGGCCGCGATGTGACGCCCGTCGACAATGGCTATCGGACCACGGAAGAGGCCCTCTACGCACGTGAGAAGGCGCGCGGGCGTCTCGAGGAGTTTCCCGGGTTGCGTCGTGCCCCACTTCGGGCACGGAGTGGTCATCGGGTGACGCAGATGCACTATGCCCGGCAGGGGATCATCACCCCGGAGATGGAGTTCATCGCTCTGCGGGAGAACCTCTTTCGCGAGGAAGGGTACCGGGAGCTGGAGCGGACAGGCAAGTCCCGGCAGGATCTCTTCTTCACCCATCCAGGGGAGAGCTTCGGGGCGGCGCTACCCCGTTTTGTCACCCCTGAGTTCGTGCGGGACGAGGTCGCCCGTGGTCGTGCCATCATTCCCGCCAACATCAACCACCCGGAATCGGAGCCGATGATCATCGGGCGGAACTTCCTGGTGAAGATCAACGCCAACATTGGCAACTCCGCCGTCGCCTCCTCGATCGAGGAGGAGGTCGAGAAGATGCGCTGGGCGACCCATTGCGGCGCTGACACCGTCATGGATCTCTCGACCGGCAAGAATATTCACGCCACACGGGAGTGGATCCTGCGCAACTCTCCCGTCCCGATCGGAACCGTTCCGATCTACCAGGCGCTGGAGAAGGTCGGAGGGAAGGCGGAAGAACTGACCTGGGAGATCTTCCGTGACACTTTGATCGAGCAGGCCGAGCAAGGGGTCGACTACTTCACGATTCACGCCGGGGTCCGGCTCGCCTACATCCCCCTCACCGCCCGCCGAATGACGGGGATCGTCTCGCGGGGCGGCTCGATCATGGCCAAGTGGTGCCTCGCCCATCATCGGGAGAGCTTCCTCTACACGCACTTCCGCGAGATCTGCGAGATCATGGCAGCCTACGATGTCAGCTTCTCCCTCGGCGATGGGCTGCGACCGGGATCGCTCGCCGATGCCAATGACGAGGCGCAGTTTGCCGAGCTCGAAACCCTCGGAGAGCTGACGAGCATTGCCTGGGAGTCGGACTGCCAAGTGATGATCGAAGGACCTGGCCACGTTCCGATGCACCTCATCCGCGAGAATATGGAGAAGCAGTTGACGCTCTGTCACGAGGCTCCGTTCTACACCCTCGGCCCGCTGGCGACCGACATTGCGCCCGGCTACGACCACATCACTTCCGCGATCGGTGCGGCGATGGCTGGCTGGTATGGCACGGCCATGCTCTGCTATGTCACCCCCAAGGAGCATCTTGGGCTGCCCGATCGCAAGGATGTCAAAGATGGCGTCATCGCCTACAAGATTGCTGCGCACGCCGCGGATCTCGCCAAAGGCCATCCTGGTGCGCAGCTTCGCGACAACGCCCTCTCCAAGGCCCGCTTCGAATTTCGCTGGGAGGATCAGTTCAATCTCTCCCTCGATCCGGAGACGGCCCGTGACTTCCACGACGAAACATTGCCTCAGGAGGGAGCCAAGACCGCGCACTTCTGCTCGATGTGCGGTCCTCACTTCTGCTCGATGAAGATTACCCAGGATGTGCGGGACTTTGCCGCGAAGATCGGCCTGGATGAGCAGGCTGCCCTTGAGGCAGGGATGGCCGAGAAGGCGGATGAGTTCAAACAGATCGGTGCGGAGATTTATGTGAAAGCCTGATCGGGGTGAAAGCCTGACCGGGTTCGATCCTCAGAATGAACGGGCGGGTTCGTCGACGGCGATCTGGTGGCAGCCGACAAACCCGCCCGTTTTGCGTCTCGGCTCCCTCGCCTCAGCGACTGATGACCCGGACGGTCTTCAGATTTCGGTCGGCCCGGATCTCCTGTTCCGTGAAGCGGATGGATCGCCATTGCTTGTCGGAGAAGAGCTGGGTCTGATCGAGAAACTGGGGTGAAGTGGGGTCTCCGGATTGAGAGTAGGTGAGGAAGGCCTGGGCGCGCGGGCCCTTCGCGGTATACTCCAGCGCCATCAAAAAGCTGGTTCCCCGGTTGATCGGGTAGCCCTCCCGGGTCAGAAAACGGCTGCCGCGCACGCGCTGCGGGACCGGGGTCGGTTCGAGGGTCGTGGTGTTCGGCGCGAAGTTGACGAAGTTGGCGATCCCATCGTAGGCCCCATCCCCGCCGTGCATGGGAATGCGGCGCCCGTTGCGGTCGGCATACTGGACCTTGCCGAGCGGCGTGTCGAGGGCGATCCCTGCCTCTTCAAGCAGGCGGACGGCGCGGGCGAGTCGTTGCAGGTGCGTTGGCTGGGTGCTGTTCGCCGCCTCGCTGGCGAGGGTATGGGGCGTTCCGACCGGATCCGTTGCCGTGAAGGCAGCATCGAAGAGTCGGCCCTTGCGCTGGAGGTCCGCCGGGTCGTACTGGCCGATGAATTCGCGCCAAAGGACGGGACCGACGCTCTCCAACTCATAGCGTCCATCCCAAGATTTGAGGATCCGACAGGCCGACTGAAGATCGACCGTGGTCCCCTCAAGGACCGCCTTCGGGCTCTGCTCGCAGCGAGCGACCAGCTCACCGCGCAGCATCTCGGCGGAGAGGCTCCGGTTGCTGAGGAGGGTGGCCGACATCTCCTCGAGGCTGAAGCGGCCATCCTTGCCCGTCGCCTCCTTGTCTTCGAGGAGCCGGACGTTCATCCGTGTGCGCAAGGAGCGGGAGGTCTCTTCCTCCCCCTGTAATGGAGAGAAGCCGGTCAGCAGCTGCCTCGGGTTGGCCAGCCAGAAGCTGTCGTTGGCGTTGAAGACATAGTCGGTCCTCTCCAGCTGTGGGATCTTCGAAAAAGGAATTACCCCGGGGCGGGTTGCCGGATCGTTGGTCCACTCGAAGAGAGGATTGCTCCCATCGAGGAGAACGATGCCCCGTTCCCAGGCAGTGCGGGTCAGCAGGTCCCGTTCACGCCGCTCCTTCCAGACACGGAGTGCTTCCGGGGAGAGGGCCGGCGTCGCCGCGCTGTCGGTGTACCAAGCGCGTCCATCGGCGCTGGCGGCGATGGTGTTGACCCACGGCATGGCGTTGTAGCGCGCGTGGGCCTCCTTGAACTCCTCGAGCGATCGCGCGCGGTTCATGGCCATCCACTGGGCCTGCACCGAGACATTGTTGGCGTTCGCGTCCCGGATGCTGACCGTGCGCTTGGCTGACCAACCGATCCCTGGGAAATTGAGGATCGGCCCGTAGTGGCTGGAATAGATCTCGCGGTTGACAACCGCCGTCGAGCCATTGGGCTGCCGAACGGCGACGGTGATCGTCTGGCGGCTCATTGCCCGAGGCTGTCCCTGGTAGAGGTATTTCGTCGGCTCGCCGGGAACGAGGTCGAGGCTGTAGACGGTGAAGCGCTTTCCAGCGGAGACGGTGTGGGTCCAGGCAACAGCCCGATTGAAGCCGATCGAGACGCCCGGCGAGCCGAGCAGGCCCACCCCGTAGACATCCAGTTCTCCGGGGATGGTCAGATGCTTCTCCCAGAATCGATTGGAGCCCACCCAAGGGTAGTGGGGGTTGGCGATCAGCATCCCCCGCCGACTGGCGGTCCAATCTTTGCCGAGCGCCCAGCCATTGCTCGCCTGTTCGAATTCGGGGATCTCCGTGGGGGAGGCGGCCGCCCTCTCGGCCTTGGGCGGTTCCGCCGTGGCGATCAGGTCGGCGAAGTTGGTGGTGGTGACGACGACGCTCTGGTTGTAGGTCAGCAGGTCGATCGCCGTGATCGGGAAGACCCATTCCTGCCCACGGCACCATCCCGGCACGCCAGCGACACCGACCTCGCTGAGGTATTGATTGTAGCCCGCGACATACCCGTCGAGCATCGCTCGCTGGGGTTCAGGGAGGGACTGGTAGAGATCCCGGGCCTGTTCCGCCAGTCCAAGGGCCTTCATGGTGAGGTCGTTATTGAGGTGGCGGTTGTTCTCGCCCGGCCCGAAGAAGCGGGCCCGGTCGCCGCGCGCCTTGACGATCTGGTCGGCGAGGGAGCAGAGGTGGTCCTGCGCGAACGCATAGCCCTCGCCGAATCCAAGGCTGCCAATGTCGGCCGCTTTGATATGGGGAATTCCGTGGCTCGTCCGCCGGATCTCTGCAGAATAGCGGCCGGTTGGCTTGGGGGAAGCGGCAGGCGATTGGGCCGCGACCCGGGTTCTCATCCGCTCTGTGGTCAGTCCTCCGGCCAACAGAACGCCCATGGCCAGCAAGGTGAGGACGATCCCGATTCGATGACCGCGCCTCTCCAGCTGTTTATCTCCTCGCGGGGACCTTCCCCACCTGTGCTTCCTTGCGGACTCCTCGCTCTTCATTTGTCGCTCCCTCTGAGTGAATCGATTGAATCGTGGCAGGCGGTCGTCTTCTCCGTCTCCGTACTCCATCTGGACCTGAGACCGTTCCGACCCTGAAATCATACCGCAGCCACTCTTTTTCTGTATAGAGAAGGCTTCCGGCCGATCTTTCTGCCCAGGCCTGAGTTGGCTGGTCCCGTGCCACTCGTCTCGACAGGCTAGTGGCCCCAGCGAACCGGGAGGACCGGGCGACGCTGGAACCAATGCGGAGGGGTTCAACGGACCAATCGCAGTGTCCCGAACGCCTCTGGAGCGTGATAGGTCGGTTGGTGGGTCGGTTGCCAAGCGATGTGTGCCCGGTTGGGAGGCGGTCCTTGCATCCGATAGAAATTGATCCGCATTCGGTTGCCAACCTTGGCCGGGCGCGAGTCGATCTTCTCCATTGGAATCCGCATCTCCCCATACCAAACCTGGCGGTCGCGGTCGACCCGTGCCTTGACTTCATACCCGGAGTTCCAGGACCAGTCGTGATTGGGAGGATCGGTTCCGCGATCGATGAAGAGGTCGACCCACTCCCCCTGCGGTGAGACCTGAAATTCGGTGTACTGCTTGATGTTCGTGAAATCGGTGCCGATGAAGGCTTCGGCGACATCCCACTCCCAGAGGAGGTTGGTCTCGGTGGTCGTCGACGGCGACGGGGTCAGATAGAGCGACTGGTAAGGGCAGGTGAAGAGGAGGTAGAGGTTCTTCTCCGTCCACCGGGAACGAATCTCCGTCCGATGGCCTGGCACGAGACGCCCCCGTTGGTAGTACTCCGCGACCACCCCCTGGACAGGGCGCCAAGCGGCACTCGCCGGGTCCGCGGTGAGGGCAAAATCGGCACTCACCCGTCGGCTCTCGATCGTGCCCGCTTGCTTGCCGCCAGACTGCTCCCCTGGTTTCGCCTCCTGAACTCTCCCCCATCCCAGCAGAAGAAGGGTCAGCAAGAGGAGCGACCCGCCGGTCAGTCCCGACAGGACTCCCCGACCGTCTGCGGGTCTCCGCACTGGCTCTTGTTTTCCCAATCCTTCGCCTGCCGGTTCCAGGGAATTCTCTTTCGACTGTGGATCTCTCTTCATCTCTTCTTTCCTCG
>JBMUAP010000126.1:0-7714 GCA_049454155.1 Blastocatellia bacterium | reverse complement strand
CCGGATTGGCGCGTGTCGCGCGCGGTGTGGCCACCCCGCCATCCGACCGCATGATCATCAGTGGTGCGGTGATCCCCGTCTCGCGAACACAGCGCTCGGTCATCTCCGCCGTCTCGATCATCTTCGGAAGAATCGCCCCGTTGATGACGGCCGTTCGAGTCCGCACCCGCAGGCCGTAGAGGCTGCTCACCTCATGCCCCGAAGTGGCGCGAAGACCCATCGCCTGGGCCCGCTCGACGACCAGATCCTCGAGGGCGGTACGGTCGACGCCGAAGGCCTCGCTGGCGACGATCACCTCGGCACCGGCGGCTCGCAACTGATCGATGGCTTGGTCGATGGCTTGGTCGATCCCCTTCGTCCGGTCCTCGGACTTAAGCGAACCAAGGTCGAGATAAACGTGCGGGGGCACGAGGCGGTGGAGGCTGGTCAAGGGGATCGGGGGAATCCTCGTCGCCCGTCGGACCAGCCAGCCCTCGAGCCCCTGGCCGATTCCCACCACGCCGACGGTCGCAACGTCCCCTTCGAGGAGCGCGTTGGTCGCCTGCGTCGTACTGTGCGCGATGAAGCTGACCTGCTCTGGTCGTATGTCAAAGGCCGCGAGGAGTCGCTCGAGCGCCTCGACGATGCCCCGCGCCACCCCTTCCCGGGCGGCGTGGGAGGTTGGCACCTTGAGCTGCCCAATCAATTCGCGGGTCGTCTGGTCGATCGCCACCACATCGGTGAAGGTCCCCCCGACGTCGATTCCGATCCGCACTGGCCCATTCCGATGCCCCACTCGCCCCTCCCCCTCTTCAGCGCCACAGATAGAGCCAGACCGCGGCGAGTAACCCCAGCAGGCAGACCGCCATCTTGAAGAGCAGCACGTGACGCGTCAACTCCTCGACCCGGACCCCAACATAGTTGGCGACCCAGACATTCTGCGTGTTGGTCGGATCGCAGATGGTCTGGACCTGCACGACGCTCATGACCGCCGCCAGCAGGGCCAGCGGTGGAAGCAGGTCGAGGTCGCGGATCAGCAGGTAGAGCCCAATCCCGATTCCGTAGGGATTGAGCGGTCCGCGGTAGAGGGCCAGTGGCGAGAGCAGCCCGAAGAAGAGCAGGTAGACGAGTGGCGACCGGAGCGGAATCCCCCCCAGCAGCGGGCTCACGGAAGCCTTGACCGCCGGCAGCATCGTCGCGTTGAGCAGCATCCCAATCCCCACCATCAGAATGACGGCGGGCGCGACATCCTCGACCCCCTTGACCGCCGCGCTCGAGAGCTGCCGTACCATCTCCCGGGGACGGGTCAAGAGGACCCCAACGATTGCCGCCACGAGGAAGGAGGCGACCACCGGGACGCCAAGCCCCGCGTGGAGCCCCAACGGCAGGATTGGAACGACCAAGGCGATGAAGGGCACCGTGCGCTCGACAGGTGGGAGAGCTGGCTGTGTCTCGACCGCCCACGCGCCCTCTTGCCGCATCCGCCGCGCCGCCAGAAAGGCAAAGACGATCAGGACCCCGCCATCGATCACCGCCAGAACGCTGGCAAACTGCCGAATCGAGGTCGGGTCGATCCCGAAGGTGCCCTGGTAGAACCCCCACATCCCAATGTTGAAGACAAAGCCGAGCCCAAAGGCGAGCAGGAAAAAGAGGGCACTCAAGCGCCGCGGAACCCCGATACTCATCAAAATCGGCAGCGCGAGGCTTCCAACCATCATCACCGCACCAAGGCCGGTCAATGTCGTGAAGAGCCACGCCACCGCGACCATCATCGTCCCGGCAACGATCATCGGGCGGTCTCCCCCAAACTCGGCGGCCCGTTTGATGATGCTCTCGGCAATGCCCGTCTGCATGACAATGCGCCCGAGCATTGCCCCCGCCACGACCATGAGGTACTGCCCCGCGAGGCGTGTCGACCCTTGCGTCACCACCTGGTCGAGAATCACCGCGGGCCCCGTCCGCGCCACCAAGGCCACGGCAACCGCCATCGCCGGAATCGCGAGGATCGCCGGCACTCGCCGGGTCATCATCAGCCCGGCGAAGAACAGAAAGACCACCAGAATCAAGACAGCCGTCATCGTCTTCGCTCCTCCACCCGCGACTCGATCCGCCCGTCGATCCGGCATTCGAAGGTCCGTGCCCACGGCAGGGTCACCTTGACTTCCCGCAGACCGGTCACCGTCAACTGGCGCCCCCGGTCGATCGGGTAGCGGCGGCCCAGAAAATGGGCCCGAAAGAAGGCCTCCATCCGCGGCTCCAGATCCTCTGCCACCGAGCGCTCAGCCCAGGCCCGCCGCTCCGGCGTCAGCTCGGAGAGGGTGAACGACTCCTGCGCGGCGGCCTCCCGCAAGCGCTGATTGACCACTGGCCGCACCAGATCATGGTAGAGGTAGTCGCCCGCAAACCGGTTGAGGAGAAACTGGAGGTGCGCAACCTCCGCCTCCGCGCGCCGGATCGGAGAGGGGGCATCCTTTCCCACTGCCAGCCGCCGCAGGTTGGCGTGCGGGATCGCTGTCCCGAGCGTGTTGCCCGCCGTATTCCAGGCGGCATAGCCCGTGAGACGATCGACCACTCCCGCCTTGACCAGCGCGCGCACCAGCCGCTCATCCGCCCCACTGTAATGCGGGGCGGGAAAGAGAAGATCGGCCAAGGCGACGGCTCGCCCCGCCTTCAACTCCCCAATCAGTCGCTTCTCGAATCGTTGGTACTCGGCGGGCGTCGTCGACGGGGCGTGAATGAAGAGACGATAGTCGGCACGCTCTCTCGCCGGGACCAGCGTCGCCCCGGAAGCTCGCACCTGATTTTCGACGGTGAACTGGAGCGGGTGATCCTCGTAGGGCGCGATCACCTCGCGGCTCTTCTCTGACGAGTAGACCACCGCAACGCGGATCGTGCGGCGCTCCCGCGCGAGGATCGCCCGACTGACCAACGAGAGTGATCCCTCGTCCGTTCCGTTGTAGATCGGGACGCTCCGCTCGAGCCCCGATTTGGCCAAACGAGTGCGCAGGACGGCTTGGTCCTGCCGGTGGAGCCCGTAAGCGCGGGCATCGTCCTGCAGCAGGATCAGTTCGTCAATGACGCCCGACTGCCGTAAGGCCAGCGCCGCCAGGTTGATTTCGAGATTGCGCTGCCGCGCGGCGAGGTAATCGGCGAGTACGGCCGGCCCCAACTGCCGGGTCAGCTCCTCGAGCTCCTTCACCAGTGCCGCATCCCCCGTCTTGGGCACGCGGTCCTTCAGCTCGGCCCAACGCGCCAGTGAGTCGTGGCTCGCCGCCGGCGCCACCCGCATGATCACGCTGAAGGCATAGATCGGAACTCCCGGATAGCGGGCCTTGAGCCGGGGGAAGAGGTCAAGCCTCCGCCGCGCCTCGTCGAGCGGAACGGCGTGCGTCCGCGAGGCGACCAAGCCTCCATAGGCGATCATGTCGACCGAAACGAGCAGGGCCGCAGGTGCTGGTCGATCTCCCGCCGCCGGGGAGAGCAGCCAGTCAGCAATCGCCTCCGGCCTTCCTGGGGTGGTGAAGTTCCCCAACATCTCTGCGGGGGGCATCTCCACGTCATCATCGGCGACAGCCCCGATCATCTGGGCAAACTGACCGACAGCCGGGCGGTCATCGATCGGCACCAGGATCAGATGACGGGCAGGTCCCGCTCCGGCTCCCCCTCCGAGGACAATCCCAGTCAGCCCAATCAAAAAGACCAACAACCCTGCCCTGCGCCACAATCCCGGCCATCGGCGATGCCTGCTCATTGCCTGCTCCCTTCTCTTTGACGGATCTTCGAAGACTCGTATACTACTGTTTCTTTCCGGCTCGGACAGTGTGCGTCGAGTTGCCGCTTCTTGCAACCAGACGCCCCCAACTCTCCCGGCTGTTTCGTCCCCTGGAGAGTGGTACGTTTCGCGGAGGGATTGATCTAGAGGGATCCTTGCCACACGGTAATTACTCACAGCAAAGAAGGTCGGGAAGTGGGCCGGGCCAACAAGCAATCAACGCCAGAACTGAAGAGGTCATTGCACCACCGAGGCACAGAGAACACCGAGAAGAAGATTTGGCAGTGATCTGCGTCAACAACCCACCAACGTCTGAACGGAAGAGATCATTGCCGCATAGAGAGGTCACCGAGAAGAAAAAGAAAATAGGATACCTTGAAGTTCGTTAATGCAGGGAGTAGTTAGCGATCTTCTTCTCAGTGAACTCTGTGGCTCTGTGGTGCAATCATCTCTTCCTCACCGTGAATAGTTACGCCACACGAGCTTGATTGTCCAAGAGGAGGAGTGGATTGATTCTCAGTCGTCTCACTCGACGTCGAACGGAACAGATGGGGAGCGGGCTCCGCGTGCGATTGCGCCTGCGCTGGCAGGACTCATTCTCCGCGCTCCTGCAGGCGGCGATGCTCGAACCAAAGACGCTCGAGATCACGCGCCGTCAGATCCGGCTGGCGCGACTCCCCCAATCCTTTCACGGCTTTCGTCTCGTCCAGCTCTCTGATATCCACCACAGCCCGTTCCTCAGCGAGGCGGAGATCCTCACCGCGGCGCAACACGCCAACCAGCTCCAGCCCGACCTGATCGTCCTGACTGGAGACTATGTCTCCCACTCGCCCAGCTTCATTGCGGGATGCGCCCGGGCGCTCGGCACCCTCCGGGCCCGACACGGCGTCCTCGCTGTCCTCGGCAACCATGACCACTGGACCGACGGCCCGGCCATGGCACGCGCCCTCCAGGAGCAGGGCATTCGTGTCCTGATCAATGAAAATCTCTCGATTGCACGTGGGGGAGATCGACTTCAGGTAGTCGGCGTCGATGACGCGACGGTCGGACGGGCGAATCTGGGGCTCGCTCTCGCCGGAACCGACGGTCGGGAGCCCCGGATCCTTCTCTCACACAATCCAAGGATGATCCGCGAAGCGGCGCGGGCAGGGCTCGATCTGGTCCTCGCCGGCCACACGCACGGCGGACAGATCAACTGGCGACTCCTGCTGGGTCGGGAGAACGAGCGGGCCCGGCGCTGGCTCCAACGCCCCTCCCGCCGGCTGATCCGCGGGCACGCCCAGTTCGGGGAGACGCAACTCTACGTCAACCGCGGCCTCGGGACCGTTGTCCTTCCCCTCCGGTACGGCTGCCCACCGGAGATCTCCCTGCTCGAACTGGTCTCAGACTAGGCGTCAGCTGATCGTCAGACCGACCCGCTGATCGGCTTGCGGTTGGTCTCCCCAGTGTTGAGGACGGGGATTCCGCCATCGACCTCGCCGTGAGGACGCGGGATGACGTGGGTCGAGACGACCTCCCCGACCCGACGCGCCGCAGCGGCACCGGCGTCGACGGCCGCCTTGACCGCCGCCACCTCTCCGCGCACGATCGCTGTCACCAGCCCTGCATCGATCCGCTCATACCCAACCAGCGTGACATTGGCGGCCTTGACCATCGTATCCGCCGCCTCGACCATGGCAATCATGCCGCGACACTCGACCATCCCCAATGCTTCCATCGGTCTCCTCATCTCCTTTTGCGGGCTCTTCTAAAGAGGACGCGTCGGCTACTCCTCCTCCACGCCGTAGTAGGTCAGCCCTAGATGGTGGATCAGCTCTTCCCGTCCCAAAAATCGCAACGTATTGTGCAACTTCAGGAGCTGGATCTGCAAATCATGTTCGGGCTTAAGACCAGGAGCTGCCAGCGGGCTCTTGTAGTAGAACGAGAGCCACTCCTGAATTCCAGAGAAGCCACTGCGCTGCGCAAGGTCCATCAGCAGAATGAGGTCGAGGACCAGCGGGGCGGCAAGGATGCTGTCCCGGCAGAGAAAATTGATCTTGATCTGCATCGGGTAGCCGAGCCAGCCGACAATGTCAATGTTGTCCCACCCTTCCTTGTTGTCTCCCCGGGGCGGATAGTAGTTGATCTGCACCTGGTGATGGAGATCGCCGTAGAGCTCCGGGTAACGCTCCGGCTCGAGGATCTGTTCGAGGACACCCAGTTTGGAGATCTCCTTCGTCTTGAAAGAACCCGGATCGGCGAGAACCTCGCCGTCGCGATTGCCCAAGATATTGGTCGAGTACCATCCGGCAATCCCGAGCAGGCGCGCCTTGAGCCCCGGCGCAATCACCGTCTTCATGAAGGTCTGGCCTGTCTTGAAGTCGCTGCCGCTGATCGGAACGCCTCGCTCCTGCGCCAAGGCGAGCAGGGCGGGAATCTCGACGCACCGGTTGGGGGAGCCGTTGGCGAACGGGACCCCCTCCTGGAGGGCCGCATAAGCGTAGATCTGACTGGGAGCGATGAGGGGATCATTCTGTTCCAAGCCGCGCTCGAAGGCTTCGAGCGTCTGATGGCACTCTCCCGTCGCGACAAACCGTTCGGTACTGGCGCACCAGACCATGACCAGCCGCTCGCAGCCGTGGCGGGTGCGAAAATCGCGGATATCCTCGCGCAAGGCCTCGGCCAACTCGCGCTTCGTCGCCCCCGTCTTGACGTGAGTCCCCTGCAACCGCGTGACATACTCCGGATCGAAGACCGCTGGATAGGGCACAATCTCCGCGAGCGCCGGCTTGACCTGGGCGAGGAGTGCCGGATCGAGGACACTCGCCTTCTCCGCCGCCTCATCGACCCGGTCGGGAAAGAGATCCCACCCCCCAAAACAGAGGTCGTCCAATGGCGCGAGGGGCAGGATCTCCCGGATGAGCACCGAGCGGTTCTCAGTCCGCTTGCCGAGCCGTAAACGACCCATCTGGGTCAAAGAACCGATCGGCGCGGAGATCCCACGCTTGATCGCTTCAACCCCGGCGATGAGGGTCGTCGACACCGCTCCAATCCCAGGGATCAGAACCCCCAGTTTTCCCGTCGCCGGCGCAATAGTGATCTCTCGATTTGGCATGGCTCAATCCTCCTCGGTTGTGCAAGAACGTTTTGGCAGGCTAGTCGCTCCAGCAGAAGCGGCTCTGAACAGCAGTGGGACCGACCGTGGATCGTCCCACCAGCGAACGATGAAGAATATGGACGTGATCCCAAAACTCAGATCAGGGGCATCAATCGAACTTTGACAGCAAGTTTTGGGATGGGCTCTGGAAGGGTTGATCCGCAAGTTGCGTAAATTAGCACAGATGGATGTGTGTCAAGCAAAACCCGAAAAGGTCAGTAAACAGCCTGTCAAAACAACGGGGAAAGTCGAATTTACGCTTCTGCTTGAATCTGTGTCAATCTGCGGATAAGCCTCTTCGAGAGCCCACTCGAAAATTGGTTATCCAGGCTCCATCGATTGCTGTTTTGGAGTTTGGGGATACCTTCTAGACACCCTCTCGAAGGAGGTGCCATCAAAGACAAGGGTCGAAGAGGGGGAGCTTCCCCCGTCTTCGACCCTTGATCCTCACGCGAAGGTTTCCCATTCGTTAGACTAGAACTTCAACTTCAAGCCAATCTGCATGACCCGCGGACCACCCACACTATTCAAGATCTGTCCGAAGTCGGTCACATCCTGAAAATCATTGCTCGGATTGGCAAAGTTGACTCCATTGAAGACATTGAAGATATCCCATCGAAGTTCCATCCCAACGCGCTCCGTGATTTGAGTACTCTTGGTAACTCCGAAATCGAACCGTCGCTGGTTTGGCCCACGCAGAATATTCCGCCCAAGGTTTCCGAACCCAAGATTGTTCGGGTATCCCCCTGCCACTGTCATGGCCGAACAGAGAACCGATTGGTCAAAAAAACCAGTGGTGGGGTCGGCTGCACGGCGGCGGAGCTGAT
>JBMUAP010000125.1:0-7737 GCA_049454155.1 Blastocatellia bacterium | reverse complement strand
CCGTCCGTCTCTTCCGGAACGATGACACAGATGCCGGGATGGCGAATCGCTCCTCGCGTGATTACCTCTCCCGTCGTCTCATGCCGGATCGTCTCCCGGTTGAGGATCCAACGCAACTCCTCCCCGTGCTTCGAGGGCCGTGCTTCGCGATAGGCCGTTTCGACCGCCAGCCACGTAAACCCGCTCTTCTCCTCCCCACTGCTCATTCTGCAACTCCCTCCCACTTCTGACACAGGCTGCCTCGGGTATTTCGTCCGTTGAAACGACGTTTGACATCTGTCTGCACGCGACTTCTGGACGTGCATTTCTCTCCAAGGACCTTGGTTCTGGTTGAATGTATCCCGTGAAGGCTCGATCCCTCCTTGGTCGAGGATGACCAATTCTAGTCTCTCGTACAAGGTTCCTCGCAGTAATCGATGTAGATTGATTCAGGCATGACGAGCCTGCACTGAAATGGCACATTGTCAGGGACTGTTTGTGGGTTCAACCTCAACACTTTTCGTCCTTCACGATTCACGCTCAGCTCTCCCAATTGGATACACTGTTCCGTGGTGGGTAACTCTGATTGTAAATTTAAAAACCTATCCGGAGTCAGGATTTTACGAGCTCGGATGACGAGATGCGGCAGGCTGATCAGAAGGCCGATCAAAATCAATCCCTTGGCAATGTCGAGCAGTTTCTGGTTTGTGGAAAGAGCAAGCGACCCGATACTCGCGATAAAAAGTCCTACCAGATAGTAACGCAGATCAAGACTCTGTGGAAGAAATGAAATAAAAATGGAAGTAAGTGGTAAAAAGACAGCCAGTGATTCATTGAACGTATGGATCCGTTTTGATTTGATGATCCGGAACGCATTGATCAGCAGTAAAGCCATCATTCCAGCATAAATAATTCCAATTGAGCCGCCAGTTCTTTGTATTCTCATGCTGTACATGTCAAGACTGCGCAATCTTGGAGGTAGAAACTTTCTGCCGTCAGGTAAAGTACGCGGCAAGATATACGGATCAATTTCCAGAATTGACAAGTAGTGAGAAAGAAAATTCGACATGATCGGAATGGGGGGAATGTATTCCAGTGGAGTTGAGTACTGAGTTTCAGGACCTTTAAAGCCAAGAGTCTCCACAGGATAAAATGGGTTATTATAATGTTTAAGGTTTGACAAAGGCTGGTAAAAAATCAGAGAAAGCAAAGCCAAAGAAATTCCCAATTTCAGGATACGCTGCTTGTTTCCAGAAGAACTCAGAAAAAGGAGGATCTTGTTGGTAGTCCAATTCTCCCTGCGTTCTTGTTGTTGAACCTGTTCATCTATCTGTCTCAATCTCACTATTTTGAGCAAGATGGCGTAAATAACTGTCACCGTAAGAATCGTTACGGATAGAATAATGCCTTGTATTTTCGTGTTTGCCGCAACTGCCAGACAGGCAAAACCACCCCAAAGTGTTACTATTCCTTGATCGTGTTTCACAAATATCAATGAAAAGATTCCTCGGGCAGCAAGAAGTCCGCCCATCAGGATGAATGCGTTGGTAAAGTAGTCTTGATAGGCACTCGCGAATCCCAAGTAAGTGATCGGAAAGCAAAGGGTGGCTGCAATCGCCATTAATTTACTGATGTTGAGCAATCGATGGAGGCAGTATCCAACTGACAATGCCGCAGCAATGTTTGGAAGAATATACAGTCTGGGACTATTGAGGATCAATCCTGGTCCCAGTGCGTACCTCCAGAGAACAGGAAAACCTTTATATCTCCCGTCGTATAAGTTGGAAATCCCGAGATAGTTCTGAATGCCAAGCTCCCTTGCCGCAAAAGGTAAATGATAGGATGTAGCATCCCATACCCAGGGGCGAAAAAATAAGATTGCAAAAAGGAAGGCAGTGATCGTGGTGAGGGCGATCATCCTGTCCGTTCTTGCAAAGATTTGATTCAAAAATTGGTTCATGTGTTTGTCCCTTTTGAGCTTGCTTGATCAAATGAGTCGGGATGAGTCGGTCTGAAGAATCAACATGTTGACCAAGCCAGATGAGTATTTCGTGATTCACTGATTCTGTTTTTCGTCAGTCAAGTCAGAATGGAACTGTCAGGATGAACCGAATCTTTCGTAAAAAATGTGCCTGGACTTGGCCCTTGCTTTGGCACTTGTCAAATTGGGTTGCACGTAATAGACTCCGACCGTCTTTCCGGATTGTCAGATAGAAGAGACATCCCTCCCTTCACAAATTAATGTTCGGAATGGGTCGCGCTGACTTGTTCCGTGATGGCAGAACTCCGGCTTCTCAAGGGAGAGAGAGTGCAGGTGATGATGAGACTCAGAAAGATCGGATTATCAATCGCTGCGGGATCGTCGCTGCTCGTCTGTCTGGTCGCGGGTAGCGCTACTGCGAACCGTGACCAAGTTGGGTATCCATTGAATAGGCGCAAGGTTGTTCTCGACACAGAGTTCCGCAGTGAGGGGGTGACGGTCGCGGATGTCAACCGCGACGGTCGTCTCGATGTTCTGGCCGGCTTGGTCTGGTACGAGGCGCCGACCTGGAAGATGCACGAGATTGCGCCGGTGGTCAAGTATGACGCTGCTGGCAACTACAGTGACGCCTTCATCCACTTCACCGCTGATCTGAACCGGGATGGGTGGCCTGATCTAATCCGGATCGATTGGCCAGGTCGCGACCCGGCCGTCTGGCACGAGAATCCAAAGGGAAAGCCGGGCCACTGGCCGGAACATCGCCTCGCCCCGAACGCCTGCAATGAGAGTCCGTATTTTGGGCAGATCGACGGTGCGGGTTCGGGGCCAAAGCTGATCTTTGCCATCGATGATGAACAGATGTTCTGGTTTGAACCAGCTTCAGACCCGACCGCTCCTTTCCGTTCTTGGCCGATCAGTGGGAAGTTCGTCAAGGCCGATTCGATGAAGGGCGGGGTCAATCGATACTCCCACGGTCTGGGGTATGGGGACATCGATGGGGATGGGATTGGCGACCTGCTGATCCCCAGTGGATATTGGAAGGGACCGACCGATCCGCGATCCGGTCCGTGGTCATTCGTCAACGCCAACCTCGGGCAGGACGCCGCGCAGATGCACGTCTATGATGTCAACGGCGACGGGCTCAACGATGTTCTCTCCAGTTCGGCCCACAAGGTCGGCATCTGGTGGCACGAGCAGCGGCGTGGTGCGGATGGCGTCCCAACCTTTACCGAACATCTGATCGATACGAGCGTCACCCAGACGCACGCGCTCGAAATGGTCGATCTCAATGGCGACGGACTGCAGGATTTGGTCACCGGCAAGCGCTACTGGGCGCATGGCCCAAAGGGGGATCTCAACCCGAACGATCCGCCGGTCATCAACTGGTACGAATTGAAGCGCCAGGGAGGAAAGGTCGAGTGGATTCGACACGAGATCGATCATGACTCCGGGATTGGCACCCAGTTTCTGGTCGCGGATCTCAATGGCGATCGCCGGCTCGACATCATCACCTCGAACAAGCACGGAGTCCGTGTCATCTTCCAGGTCAAATAGCGAGGGTCCAACGGATGAACCTGCGACGAACCAAGATCTATGACGTCTGCGTCATCGGCTCGGGGGCGGCTGGTGGTTTCATGGCCAAGGAGTTGACGCTGGCTGGTGCCGAGACCATCCTGCTCGAAGGCGGCCGCAAGATCGCCGTCGAGGAGATGAACTCCCACAGTTGGCCCTACGATCTGCCCAAGCGTGGCATTGGGTTCCGACACCAAGCGGAGATGTATCCCGACAACATCGAGGACGGGATCCAGTACCGTGGCGATCGCATTGCCGTCAACCGGGTCCGCAACCTCGGGGGGCGAACCTTTCACTGGAATGCCGCGACCTACCGCTTCGCCCCGGTCGATTTCCGGGAGTGGAGCGTCAATGGCATCGAGGAGGACTGGCCGCTGACCTACGAGGAGCTGGCTCCGTTCTATGACCACGTCGAAGAGGAGATGCACGTCTTCGGGACGAAGGAGAATCTCCCCTACCTGCCGGACGGGAATTTCGTTGCGGCGGCACCGCCGCTGCGCTGTGCCGAGCGATATGCCAAGCCTCGTCTCGAGAAGCTGGGCATGAGCCTCATCTCGTCGCGGAAGGCGGTGCTGCTCAAGGGGCGTGGTTCGCGTGGAGGGTGCCATTACTGTGGCCACTGCATGGATGTCTGCGATGTGCGCGCGATCTGGTCGAGTGATATTACCGTCATCCCTGACGCGCTCGCCACTGGCCGGCTGACGTTGCGCACCAACGCTCTCGTTCGCGAGATTCTGGTCGATCGGGAAGGGGTGGCGAGTGGCGTCTCCTTTGTCGATCGTCGGACGATGAAGGTGGAGGAGGTGAGGGCCAAGCTGGTCGTCGTCTGTGGCGCAACGATCGAATCGGCCCGGCTGCTTCTCAATTCCAAGAGCGAAAAGTTTCCGAACGGCCTCGCCAACAATAACGACATGGTTGGACGCTATCTCGGTGGACACTCCCAGACAACCTTCATTGGGTATCTCAAGGACCTGCTCGGAACAGACACGTGGCAGGGGGACGGGGTGACTGATCATGCCTACATTCCACGCTTCGTCGATCGTGGCCGGGACTTCGTCGGTGGCTACGGCTACCAGATGAACTACATCAGTCGACGGGTCGCCCACCCGGCGAGGATCGTTGCAGGATTTGGCCCGGCCTACAAGCGCCGGGTACGCGACCTCATGCCGGGGATCTTCCAGATGGGAGGGTACGGCAAGGTCGAGCATCGCCCGGCAAACCGGGTGACCGTCGATCCTTCCCGGACCGACAAGTATGGGATCCCGATTCCGGTCGTTCACTTCCAATTTGGGGCTAACGACCGGGCGCTCTTTCAAGATATCGTCGCCAGTGCCCACCGCATCTTTGATGCTTGCAACGCAGAGATGCGCCATTTTACTACTCCGAACATCGGCGGATTTGCCAGCCACGAGGTCGGCACGGTGCGGATGGGGCGCAATCCGAAGACCTCCGTTCTCAATGAATGGAACCAAGCTCGCGAGGTGCGCAATCTCTTTGTCGTTGACGGCAGTTGCTTCACCACCTTTCCGGAGAAGAACCCGACGCTGACGATTGCCGCGCTAGCCGTCCGCTGCGCCCGTCACATCACGGCACTCCGCAAGCGTGGCGATTTGTAGACAATTGCTTGAATCACGTTGGGGCTTGATCCCGGGCTGATTCAAGGATAGGTGTCCATTCGACTTGATGTCTGGACACTTTGTTGCCAAGGGGACGGGCCAGTTCCGCTTGGTTGCCGGTCTGTTTTTCAATGATCGCGATGACAAAGGTGGCGATCGCCTTGATCTGGTGACCATGTGCCCAAGGCAGCAGATCTCTGATATAGTCGAGGATGCGTGTCGGTTCGATCAATGTATTCATGGCTGAAACATGATCTCACAAGTCGTCACTTGTCCCGACACGCATATTTACAAAAGTGTCCAGAGATCAGGGGGATGGGACGATTTTGAAGCCTCTTATTGGCTTTTTCAGAATACAAAAAACAGAGACACCCTTCAGTCGGTATTACCAGATCCCTTCTGGTATAACATCGACTCCACGGGGCAGGCTAGGACAGATTGATCTCGAGTATCGTGTCGTGTCGGGTTGGACTACATCTACTCTGATCAGAGCCTGAGATGAATTGCGCTATGAGGTCTCGTGTGGAAGGTATTTGACAAAGAGAAGTTCATTGTGTTGCTGGTTGTAGACGAGCTCGTCGACCATCTGATTGGCGAGGAGGATACCGAAGCCGCCAGCACGCAGCCCTTTCTGATCGCGAACTCGGACGTGGTGGAAGGGGTCGTGTTCGGGATTGCTGACTGCGGCGTGGGCCAATTGGGCAGGATTGAAGCCCTCTCCCGGATCTTTGATCCAATAGACAATAGCGTGCTTGAGGCGAATGCAGGCGACTTGGACGAAGAGGGAAGGGTCGAGCTTCCCACCGTGCTCGATGGCGTTATTGAGCAGTTCACGGAAGGCATAGGCGAGCCCCTCCCGGATTTCTTCAGGCAAATCAGCCCTCAGCTGCGTCAGCAACTTTTGGAGGGGGGGGACGATGTTGAGGTCACACGGTACTTCGAGTTGGATCCAGTGTGGTTCGGCGGAGAGGACGCGAATCTGCGGTGCTGCACACTCCTCAAGGGCAGACCGGATCAGCGCCCGAATGTCTTGGTCCTCGAAGGGTTTGAGGAGTAGATCACAGGCCTGCTGCGCGAGGGCTTCGAGAACGATCTCCGGGCTCTGCTGGCTGCTGACGAGAATGATCTTGAGATGAGGAGATTGCTCTCGCATCCTCGACAGGAGAAAAGACTCCTGGCGGTTCGGGAGGTCCAGGTCGAGCAGGACGAGGTCCACGGGGTGTTGCGTGAGTGCATCCAGTCCCCCGCCTCCGGTGGCCTCGTGAAGCAGAATATATCCTTCTCCAGCGAGGGCTCGCTCAATCGATAGATGTAAGTCCGGATCGTCGTCGATCACGAGGATCGTACTCATCAAGCCACTCCTCCCCCCATTCCACGGGATCTACTGGGGGACTGGACCCGGAGCAATCGCGGGGCTCCCCCGGGAAGACCAATCTCGGGTTGCCATTATGCCTTTCGGCCGCGCGTTTGACCAGTGCGGGCCACGCAGGGGCAGGCTGCTTGCCTGAAAGTGGTTGGCTGCTATAATGACATTTTTGCTCCCGTAGCTCAGTCGGATAGAGCATCTGCCTTCTAAGCAGAGGGTCGCAAGTTCGAGTCTTGCCGGGAGTATGCTGGATCACAGGATCTGAGAACGCACGGGAACCCGAGATCGTGCTTAGGTCCTCTCCTTCCCCAGTCGCTCGATCAAGGGGCCTGGAATTTCACCGAACGGACTTTTTTCTGTGTCCCCCTTGCAAATCGTCAGGGCATGGGTGAGTATGATCCTGTACATCTTCTCTCGCGCATCAACGGTGATGCGCCCCCGCCCACTGGCATACTGGCATACTGGATGGTTGCGAGGTCGTTTTCAGATCGTTCGAGAGCAGGTAAGAATCAATTGCTGAAGCCGCTCACCAGAGCGACCGAAAACATGCCTTCATTGTAGCCGTTCACTGAAGCCACATCTTTCGAAGCTTCATTTCAACCTCCTGAGGAGTAGGGAAAACTGTATGTCAATGAAACTGTACGTGGGGAATCTGTCGTTCCAGACGACAAGTGGGGACCTGGAAGAGTTGTTTAGCCAAGTTGGGACAGTCGAGTCTTCTTCCGTGGTCAGTGACCGGGACACCGGTCGTTCGCGTGGCTTCGGCTTCGTCGAGATGTCGACCAAGGAAGAGGGCAATGCCGCGATTGCCGAGTTCAACGGCAAAGAGATCGATGGCCGCAGCTTGACGGTCAACGAGGCGCGCCCGCGTGAGGATCGTGGGGGCGGCTTTGGTGGCGGCGGCGGGAATCGTCGTCCGGGCGGCGGCGGCGGTGGTGGTGGTGGCGGTGGCGGCTTCGGCGGCGGTCGCTCGCGGTACTAGTCGACCAAGCTTTCCGACAGGAACGCTCTCTGGCCCGTTCCGGGGGAGATTCTCCCCCGGAACGGAAGAAGTAACAGGTAAGACAAGGCAGACTTGAATCGCCTTGTCCGCACAAAGGAATTACATGGAATTTTCTCAACTTGGACTCGATCTGAAGCTGGTCTCCAGATGCGAGTCGCTTGGATTCCGCGAACCGACACCGATTCAGCAGCAAGCGATTCCGGTGATCTTGACGGGGCGG
>JBMUAP010000124.1:0-7748 GCA_049454155.1 Blastocatellia bacterium | reverse complement strand
CCAGGATGTCTTGCCATTTGTTGTACGTTTTTTCACCTGCAGGGGGGCTGACTCAAGGCTCTTGGTGACACGACGATGCTCAAGGATGACCCACATACAGCAGATAGACAACATCCTCATTATGGTATGTCAAGATCGTGAATTCGTTTGACGATCTCGTGTTTCAAGGCCGCGTTTTTGTTGGAATGCAGTTTCAGATTGCAAAAATGTAGCTTTGCTGCCGTCGGGCGACCTGCTGCCGCGAGCCATCCTGGCACTCCCTCCCTCGACACCGCTCAGCACTCGGTTCTGGCTTGGCGACGACCGGCGCTGAGCTCCGCCTTTCGGCCGGCGGCCTCAGGATATCCCCGACGACAGCCACTTCAGCCGCGAAGATCGAAGCGGACGTCACCGCACTCCCTGGCCGATCCACTAATTTATTTCAAAATTATCGGCGCTACATTATCGTTGTTCCTTAATCGTTTCAATACAATTTTGCCGGAAATTTGCCGAGACGGACTTCTGATGAAAAAGAGCGTATGTCAGAGATGGATGGATGTTTACTGCTCGTTGTTGTCTATGGCACATTTTTTGCAAACTATATTAAATAATGCATTGCTCTCAAAGCAGGTAGCACTAAGCGGGAGTGAATGGCGCGTTGTCGGCACAGGCGCGGCGAGTCGATTTTGGCGATCAGTTCAACAATCGAACGACGCAGCGGGGAGGGGATGGCATCTTCTGGGTGCCGCCGTTCTTCATCTTGACGATCATGGGGCAGGGAGCGACGCTGGCGAGCCCATTTCCGAATGGGCTCAACCAGTCGATTGGCAATTTGAGAGGCCAGCTGACCAATGTTGGAGACGTGCCCCAACTTTACCCACGTCATCCAAGTGAGCGTTCGACTGTTCTGGTAGCAGGGGGCAGGCAGGGAATGGAGCTCGGAATGAAACGTCGAACCACCGAAAGACAATTCTCCGGGAACCTCGCGCAGTGGCGCGGCGACTGTTTGGGGGGAACGGTGGCCGCGCTGATTGCAATTCCCTACAGCGTGGCGCTCTCGATCGCCATGGGGTTGCCGCCGGAGGCGGGGCTCTACACGACGATTGTGGGAGGGTTGATCTCCGGGATGCTCTCGCGGGCACCGATCGTCATCAGCGGCCTTTCGGCGACCGTGGTTCCGGTGTTGGCGGCTCTGGTCAAGGTCCACGGCATCGAGGCCGCGCTGACCGCCGGGGCGATCAGCGGGTTGATCATGACTTTGATCGGGGTGATGCGCTGGGGGCGCTTCTTCAGCTACCTGCCAGTGGCGGTGATCGGGGCCTTCACCAGTGGGCTGGGGGTGATCATTGTCGTGTCGCAGATGCGCCAAGTCTTTGGGATGAGTCAGAAACCGGCGTCGATCGGTTTCAACCTCGGGGTGGTCGATGATCTGTTGGCGGTGCTTCTCCATCTCGAGAGCAGTCAGTGGGGAGTCTTCTTGATTGGGTTGATCGTTATTGTCACAATGTTTGTGTGGCCACGAGCGGCACCCAAGCTGGAGCGATATTTGCCAGCCTCGCTGGTCGCGGTCTTCCTCGCCACCTTCGCCGCTGATCTGTCAGGGATCGAGATGGAGCGGATCGGAACGCTGCCGGCGAGCTTCGTGGCACCGAGTCTCGGGTCGATCGACCTGACCCACTTCTCCGATCTGATTCATCCAGCGCTGACCCTGGCGGGGTTGATCACGATCAATCAACTGCTGACAATTGTCGTCACAGACCGGCTCGCACCAGATGGCAATGAGGTGAGGTTCAACCGGGAACTGGTCGCCCAGGGGGTGGCCAATACGGTCTGCCCATTCTTTGGTGCCCCGCCGGGGGTGGCCATGCTCGCGCGGACGATCGCCAGCAAGAAGGCCGGTGCGGTCAGCCGCTGGTCGGTCATCGCGCACAGCTTGGTGCTGGTCATCTTTCTTCTGCCGCTGCGCGACTTGATCGGCCGAATCCCCCTGGTTGTCTTGGCGGGGGTGACGGTGACCGTCGGGCTGCAACTGATTGGTGTCGAGCGATTCAGGGAACTGCGGCGCGGCAGCAAGTTGGATGCGGCGCTCTTTCTCCTGACCTTTGGGCTGGTGGTGGTCACGGACTTGATCGTTGGAGTGGGGGTCGGGATGCTGATCGCGATGCTCCATTTCGTCGAACGGTCAGCCAAATCCTCCCAGATTGAGAAGATCGAGCCGCCGTCGGTTCCACTGCTCGCGGCACTGTCGCCGGTTGGGGCCTCTCCTGGATCGGGTGTCGGGGCCTATCGTGTGACCGGGCCGCTCTTCTTTGGATCGAGTGAGCGGATCTTCACCCAGCTCTTGAAGGAGCGCTATACCGCTGATCTGGTGCTCGATCTGGCGAGGGCCGGGCCGATCGATTCCGGCGCCCTCAGCTTTTTTCGCCGCCTGGGAGAGCGGCAGCGAACGATGGGCGGCCGACTGCATTTGACAGGCCTCGATCCGTCGATCGCCGACGAGATCGAGAGGTCCGGCCTCGCGCCGGAGATCGTCTGGCTCATTCGCCATCACCAAGTCGAAACGGCGGCCACCGCCGGCGTAGTCTTTGGGGGAGAGCCCTTGCCTGGGCCTCTCCTCCACCTGAACCCATCATCACCAGGAGGATCATCGACATGAGCAGTGAAAAGTGTGACAGATTCGGGGACACGCGGATCGTCTCTCGCCGCGACTTTGGCCGGATGGCTGCCTTGCTCTCGGCCGGCGCCATGCTCCCGTTCTACAATGAGACCACCCTTGCCCAATTGTCGAAGCTGGGCCCCTTGCCGCCCGATGCCGTCAAGATCAACGCCAACGAGAATCCACTCGGCCCCTGCGTCGAAGCGATCGACGCCATCAGCAAGTTTGTTGCCAAGGGGGGCCGCTACCTCTACGAAGAGACCGATGTCTTCAGCCGGACGCTGGCTGAGCAGGAGGGGCTCGACCCGGAGTACGTTCTGCCGTTTCCAGGATCGAGCGATCCGCTCCACCGGGCGGTGCTCGCCTACTGTTCGAAGGAGAAGCCCTTCATCGTCGCCGACCCTGGTTACGAAGCCGGCAGTCGTGCCGCGCAGTTCATTGGGGCCAAGGTTGTCAAGGTCCCGCTGACCGCGACCCATGCCCATGACCTGCGCGCCATGGTCAAGGCCGCTCACGAACGCAAGGCTGGTTTGATCTACATCTGCAATCCCAACAACCCGACCGGCACCATCACCCCTCGGGAAGAGATCGAATGGGCCGTCGCCAATAAACCCGAGGAGACGTTGATCCTCCTCGATGAGGCCTACATTCACCTCAGCGACGAGCCGCTCGCCTCCGACCTCGTCGCGATGGACAAGGATGTGATCATCCTCCGAACTTTCTCGAAGCTCTACGGGATGGCCGGTCTCCGCGCCGGCTGTGCCATCGGTCGGCCGGATCTGATCAGCCGGCTGAAAAATTACGGTGCCGGAGCCCTGCCGCTGACCGGGATGGTCGCCGCGACCGCCAGCCTCAAGGTGAAGAACCTCGTTCCCGAACGGCGGAAACTGATCCGCGAGATACGCGAGGAGACCTTCTCCTTCCTCAGCAAGAACGGGATCGGCTTTGTCCCTTCCGTCAGCAACTGCTTCATGCTCGACGCCAAAATGCCGGCCCGCCGGTTAGTTACCGCCCTGCAGAAAGAGAAGGTCTACATTGGCCGCGTCTGGCCGGCTTGGCCGACTCACGCCCGGGTGACGATTGGTACCCGTGACGAGATGGCCAAGTTCAAAACGGCCCTCGCCAAGGTGATGGGAGATCTCAAGGCCTGAGTCTCTCCGCTTCACCGAGAAAAAATGGGCCTTTCGGAGGGAAGAGACTCACGCGAAGACGCGAAGACGCAAAGAGGGGAGAGGGAAGAGGGGAGAATGTGGCCGAACCGATTCCCAAAAACTTTCGCGGCTTCGCGCCTTCGCGTGAGACAAACAACCGGGCCCTTACTGGCAGAAAGAAGCTCACGTGGTGGCGCTAAGGTTTTTTCAGAAGCGGATCACTCACACGCTCCTGTTCTTTCTCTCGCCCCTCGTCCGTCGTCCCTCGCCCGTCGTCCCTCACCCCTCGCCCCTGTCCCCTCGCCCCTCGTCTCGTCTCAGCCACGAAGCGATCTCCGTCAACTCGCGAGAGTCGTCGGCGCGTCATCGTGTCGTCGACCCTGCTTTTTTGATCATCTCCACATTCGGCAGAACAGAATAGCAGCCTCAAGGCGTATACTGGGCAAGTCTCGCCTGCCAGCCCCGGGACACTAGATCCGTGCTCCGGCAGGCTGGTAGAGGTCGAGAAGATCCAACGAGTCGCCTGGAGGAGGTGTCAAATGGCAGAATTGATTGACAGGATCACGCTAAACCCTGAGCAGTGTGGCGGGCGACCTTGTATCAGAGGGTTGAGAATTCGTGTCGTTGATGTGCTTGACCTGCTGGCTGCGGGCTTGACTGTGGAAGAGGTGCTCGCCGAATTGCCCGATCTTGAGAGGGACGATATTCTGGCGTCACTTCAGTATGCCGCACGTACACTCGATCATCCACGACTGGCGGCGTGATGACCTGACCGTGATGAAAAGGCATGGTTATCTGGATTGATGCACATCTGAATCCTGCGATCGCGGAATGGGTCAGTCAAAATTATACAATTCAGGCAGTCGCTCTTCGTGACCTCGGCCTGCGCCATGCGACAGATCGACAGATCTTCGAAGCGGGCCGGCAAAGCAATGCGGTCGTCATGACCAAAGATCGTGATTTTGTCGATTTGGTGCAGCGACATGGCCCACCACCTCAGATCATCTGGCTTACCATTGGCAACACGTCAAACATTCGGTTGAAAGACATTCTCTCCAGGACTTTGAACGTGGCGATTGACTTGCTTACTCAGGGAGAGTCGCTGGTCGAAATCGGAGAGGGAAGAGGGACGAGGGAATAGGGGCGAAGGGGGACGGACTGGGAGGAGGTCAAGGGATGATGAACGGGGTCAAGACGTTGAAGGCGCACATTTCACTGAACGTGGAGAGCGTCGAGCGGAGCATCGAGTTTTACCGAAAACTGTTGGGGATCGAGCCGTGCAAAGTACGGAAGGGGTATGCCAAGTTTGACGTGGAGAATCCGCCGCTCAATCTGGCGCTCAACGAGGTGGCGGGGGAGGTACGAGGAGGATTGTCACACTTGGGGATCCAGGTCGGGAGTACGGCGGAGGTCTTGGCGGTGCGGGATGAATGGAAGAGGGCAGGATTGGTGACGCGGGATGAGATGCAGACCACCTGTTGTTACGCGGTGCAGGACAAGACCTGGGTTGCCGATCCGGACGGGAATGAGTGGGAGGTCTTCGTCGTCCTCGCAGACAATCTCGCGGAGAGCGGAGGGGAGGGGGCCTGCTGTGTCCCCGGGTCAATGGTCCAGATCGGCGCTCGACGCTGAGCGTCGCAACTCAGCGCGGGCGGAGGTGAGCTTGAAGAAAGCGCGCGTTCTGATTCTCTGCACCGGCAACTCGGCTCGCAGCCAGATGGCGGAAGGAATTCTACGTCACGAGGGAGGAGATCTCTTCGAGGTCGAGAGTGCTGGGGTGCGGCCAGGGAGCGTCCGCCCGGAGGCGATCGAGGTGATGCGCGAGATTGGGATCGATATGACCCGTCACTGGTCGAAGTCCGTCGAGCTCTTCGTTGGGCAGACGTTCGACTACATCATCACCGTCTGCGATCACGCGCAGGAGAGTTGCCCCGTCTTTCCTGGTCACGCCGAGCAGATCCACCAGAGCTTCGAGGATCCGCCGGCTCCTGGAGTGCTGTCCCCCGATGAGACCCTCGCCTGCTTTCGACGCGTCCGGGATCAGATCCAGCACTGGATGCGCGACTTCATCCCCCGCTTCAGATGACAGGTTTTTCATTGGTACGGGCGCTCTGCTACTCGATCCACCCTCCTGCCACTCCCAACCTTCTCAGAAGCGCCAATCGAGCCCAATCAACGGGAAGAGGCCGAGTTGATCGTCGAAGCGCGAGCGGTTGTTGCGGCGGTCCCACGAGATCCGGGCGAAGTTCTGCCGATTGAAGATGTTCTGGACGCCGATGAAGAGCAGGACGTCCTGTTCGCGAAAGCGGAAGGTGTAGTCGGCGCGCAGGTCGAGTCGCTGGTAGGCGAGGGCGCGTTCGGCGTTGACGCGGGTCAGATCGAAGATGCCGCGGCGCTGGTCGACTGACGCCGCTTCGTTGAACGGGGTGAATGGGCGCCCCGAGAGGTGGACCCAGCGGGTCGAGAACTCCCATTTCGGGCTCAAGCGGTAGCCGCCGACGAGGTTGAAGACGAACGGATAGTCGTAAGTACCCGGCCGAAGGACGCCATCGAGGCCGGCGACGCGGGTGCGGGAGAAGGCGACGTTGGTCTGACCGAACCAGCGCCCGGAGAACTTCTTCTCGGCGAAGAGTTCGACGCCTTGGGCGCGGCCGCGCCCCGCGCTGGTCAGGGGAAAGAGGATCTCGCGGGTCGAGAAGGTGTCGCCAACACTGGCCAGCGAGAGGGAAGGGAACTGCGACGAGACCGGGTAGTCACGGTACTCCTTGCGGTAGGCCTCAAGGGTCACCCGGAAGGTGTCGCTGGCGACGTAGGAGAGTCCGGTGACGTAGTGATCTGCACGGAAGGGGATCAGTCCGCGGTTCTCCGGGAAGGCGGAGACGAAGAGGAAGAAGGGCTGCTGGTAGTAGGTCCCAAAGCTGCCGCGCCAGGAGAGCTTGTCGGTCAAGCGATAGCTCATCCCGATGCGCGGGCTGAACCGTCCGCGTTGGAGCAGGGCGTAGTGGTCGTAGCGCCCTCCCCAGGTCAGGTTGAGCCGGCGGGTGAGGTCTTGGGTCGTCTGGACGTAGGCGCCCGTCTGGGTGGTGGTGTAGCTCTGTTGGAGCGCGATCGGGTTGACGCCTGGCTGCAGGGAGTAGGGGTTGTCGTTGCCGAACGGGGTCGCCGTGTTGTAGTTGATGCGGAAGAGCTTGAAGCTGCCACCGGCCTGCAGTTTGTTGAGGCGGGGGAGGTAGAGCGTCAGGTCGTACTTGATGGTGCTCTCGCCCTCGCGGGAGTCGTCGCGGTAGACGAGTTGGCCGTTGGCGATCTGGTCCTCGATCGGGGTGCCGATCGGGGGGAGGCCACCGCGGACGAGATCGCGGACGCGGGCGTTGACGCCCGCCTCGGAGTGGGTCACCCCGAGCAGGCCGACACCACGGTCCCCGAAGATCCGTTGCCAGTTGAAGCCGTTGGCGCTGCGCCAGCCGTTGTAGCGAATGTCGAGGGTGCTCAGCTCCTCCTCCGGCGCGATCCCCTCGGCGGCACCGAGCCGGATGCGGTCATCTCCGCTGACACTGACGGCCCAGATCCGGTCCCGAGGCGTCAGGTCGTAAACGACCTTGCCGTTGTAGGAGTAGTTGACCGGTGTTCCCCCGATGCCAATGTCATTGGTGAAGAGGTCGAGGAAGCTGCGCCGGGCGGAGGCGACCCACGACCCGCGCCCACCCTTGATCGGCCCTTCGAGGACGGCTCCTGCGCCGGCAAACCCCAGTGTCGCCCGCCCTTGGAGCCGCTCCCGGCTGCCTTCCCGTTGACTGATCTGCAGGACGCTCGACGTGCGGTTGATGAAGGGGGCCGGATAGCCACCCGTCAGGAAGGTCACGTCCTGCAAGAGTGCCGGGTCGAGCATGCTCACCGAGCCGCCAGCCGAGGCGAAGTTGGCGAAGCTGTTGATGTTGGGGATCTCGATGTTGTCGACGATG
>JBMUAP010000123.1:0-7769 GCA_049454155.1 Blastocatellia bacterium | reverse complement strand
GGAGGATCGTCATTCCCAGGCCAAAGTGCCGGCGGACTCTCTCCGTCACCTCGTGCAGGGGAATCCCCTCTCGCATCAACTGCGTACGGTAGAGGTGGGTGGCCAGATCCCTGTCTCCCAGATTGAACCAGCGTTCCTCCCCATGATAGGCGACCAGCCGTTCGAGGCAGGCAAAGGTATCTCCCTCGATCCCCCAACCCATCTCTGTTCGCACGACGCCAGCCAGGGTGTAGGTGACGATGTCGATATCCGGTGCGATGTAGAGTCCAAAAAGCTCGATGTTGTCGCCGGTGTTGACGATGACCGTCAACTGTTCCTCGGGCAGCAGTCTCTGCAACCCCACGAGCAGTTTCGAGCCACCAACACCGCCGGCCAGCACGACCATTTTGAAAGAGGGATCGGGAGCCATCTGGTTCTCCTTCAACAACTCGCCCGCCGGTGCGGGGGTAAACTCAGGCATAAGCGGAGACAGCGTCTGGGGAAAGGGAAGGGAGGGCGGCAGGCTCGTCGAGGGGGCCCTCTCCGAGAAAGTGGAGCGGGCGGTATGTCCCAATCAGTCCATCGGCAAGGGCAAGCCGGTAGTAGGCCTCCAGTCCGGCCAGGTCCTCCCGGTCGAGTCGATAATGCACGTTGCGGCTGAGGTAATCGAAGAGGTCCCCGGCGGGGAGTCCGAGGCTCGTCGCGTACTCGGCGGCGATCTTCTCCCGCCGGGCAAGACCTTCTTCCCGCGCCTGCTCAAAGTCGGCCCTGACGCGCGGGAGATCCGGCAGCCGCTCGGCTCGCGCTGCCCAGACCGCAAAGACGAAAGGGTGGCCCGTCATCGCGCGCCATTCCGTTGCCAAATCATAGAGCCGACCCTTCCACCAGCTCAGGTCTTGTCCCTGCTGAATGGCCGCTTCCAGCCGCATCGCCGGGTCTCCGATCACCAGGGCGGCGTCATTCTCCGCAAGGATCCTGCCGCACTCGGTCACTCCTTCTGGCGTGCGCTCTGCACATTCCACTTCGCCCACCCCGTAACGGTGGCGCAGCAGGATCCGCACCAACGCCTGGGACGTGCGGGAACGGCTGTCGAGCGCTAGACTCCGCACTTCCCCCAGGGGACACTGTGACGCCAGCAGAACGCTGCGCACCCGCTCCTTCGAGGCGACGCTCACCCCAGGCAGGACTTGCAGCCCTGGAATTCGCTGGTACTCAATCACCGGAATCAGGGCGATCTCACACGACCCCTCGGCCAGCATGGCTGCACATCGCGAGGGGGCCGTGTCCCCCAGATAGCAATACCGGTCTCCGAGGCGACCCCGCGCGAAGCTGTCGACCAGTGGCGCTGAATTGAGATATGTCGAGGCGGCTACCCGGATCATTCCCCGTCCCTCCTGCTCTCTTCGCTTCCTCCCTCTCAAACCCAGCCATCATATCACGCCGGGTGACCCGTGCTCCCCGCGTCGCCTGGGCTTTGTTTCCAATCTCCCTCGCCCATTGTCGTCTTAACCTCTTCTGTCTTAACCGATTTCTCGGTATTGTCCACTACCGGTTGTGCTTGGCGACACCGATTTGACAAGATCCTGTAAAAAAATGTATAGACACCGACACAAATTGTGGTACACTCCGCAAGAATTTACCCGGGATTCTATAAATAACGACAAATAAAGGAGGTACCTCTTCGGGGAGTCCCTCCGATCAGCCTTGGTTTGGTCTGTTTGTCCTTGATCCAGGGTTGAACCGCCTTGCAACAATCCATCTGCTACTGGAAATATTGAAAATATTCGAAAGGACTGGTGATTTGGTAATGAAGCTGTCATCCCATGCTTTACGCGCGCTCCAGGAGTTGGACGAGATCGGGCGCGACGCCGTCGAGCAGATTGTTCGTGACCATATACGTGCCTGTCGACACAACGGGTTCCAGCCGGAGAACCTTGAGCGCGTCTATCAGGAAGCGATCGAGATTATCCGACTGGAAGGCCCCCCATCGAAGGATCTGGCCGTCTCCACCAGCAAGTATGAGCCGACCCGTCGGTATGAACAGTACCGGACCCCTCGCGCTCTGTAACACCGTCGCCCTTCATCTTGATCATTTGCTGAACCAGGCTCGGTGAGGGGAAGCCTCTTCTCTCTTGTATTCCTGGTTCGTTGCTGGGCTCCACTGGATTCTGTTGGACGATCAGATCCGCAGGATCCGCTCTTCAGGACCTCTTCAGGATCTCTTCAGGAAAGGACATACCTCCCGATGCGACAAATGACTGCCTTTCGTGCGATGATGCGCCCTTCGATTCAGATCGCGGGTTCTCTTCTCGTTGGATTGCTGCTGCTCCTCTCGGCGACGGGAGACGGACTGGCTCAGGGCGCGAGCAAGAAGCTCAGCGGATATATCGTCGACAAGGCCTGTTCGGCGAGAGTCGCCAAGAGCGATGACCCACAGACAGCGGCCTCGAAGCATACGCGCAAGTGCGCGCTGATGGAGAACTGCAAGGCGAGCTGTTACGGTCTCTACGCCGACGGCAAGTTCTATGAGTTCGACGAGAAGGGCTGTGAACTCGCCAAAGTCGCCTTGGAGAAGAGCGCGAAGGAGAGCGGAGCCGTCTTCGAGGTGGAGGGCAAGGTCGACGGAAGCAAGATCGCCGTCACCTCTTTGAGTGAGAGCAAATAGACCCCAGGGCCCTTTTCGGAGCCATTTTTCGTGTCATTGGAGAGCCCGTGCGGGAGAGAAGATCCTCTTCTTTCCCGCACGGGCTCTTTGTTGTGTCGGGCTCTTCATGAGCGCGAGCTGCCTGCCCTCATCGCTGGGAGATACATCTTCTCGGCGTATTCCCGCACCATCCGCCGGGTACTGAAGAGGGGGGCATTGGTGCGAATGGCCTCTTTCATGACTTGGACCCAGCCGCGGGGAACCCCCTGGGGGTCCCGGTCGAAGAAGAGGGGGACGATCTGCTCTTCGAGGAGGCGGTAGATCTCGGCCGCCTCGGCGGTATCGCGTGCTTCCTGGGAGGCGTGGGGGGGAACCGGAGGATCGATCGCCCAGCCATTGACTTGGCGATAGCCCTCATCCCACCAGCCATCGAGCACGCTGAAGTTGGGCACCCCGTTGAGCGAGGCCTTCTGGCCGCTCGTCCCGCTCGCCTCGAGGGGGCGTCGTGGGTTGTTGAGCCAGAGGTCGACGCCGCGGACGAGGTACTTGGCGACGCGGATGTCATAGTCCTCGATGAAGGCGATCCGTCCGGCGAGGTTGTGCTCGCGCGCCAGGCGGTTGATCTCCTGGATCATCGAGCCTCCGGGCATGTCGGCCGGGTGGGCCTTGCCGGCGAAGATGATCTGGATCGGGCGGAACTCGCTGTTGAGGAGACCGACCAGTCGGGCGAGGTCGGAGAAGATCAGCAGCGCGCGTTTGTAGGTCGCGAAGCGTCTGGCAAAGCCGATGGTGAGGGCTTGCGGATCGAGGAAGGGGCCGGCCGTCAACGCCCGCAGGGGACCAACGGCGTCGCGCACCCAGCTCTGGCGAATCCGCTCGCGCATCAAGCGGAGGAGGTGGCCTTTCAGCTCGCCGTGGATCGCCCACAGCTCCTCGTCAGGGATATCGAGCACCCGGTCCCAGAGGGTTGGGTCGTCGAGGTGGTGGCGCCAGTCGTAGCCAAGGTAGCGCGTGTAGAGCCGGTCAAGCTCCGGCGCGACCCACGAAGGGGTATGCACACCGTTGGTGATATGGCCGATCGGCACCTCTTCGACGGGACGGTCTGGCCAGAGCGAGTGCCACATCTCCCGTGAGACCTCGCCGTGGAGGCGGCTGACCCCGTTGCGGTGGCCAGAGAGGCGCATGGCGAGGGCGGTCATGTTGAAGTTGACGCCACCGTAGCCATCTGGATGCTCTCCCAGACTGAGGAAGGCCCGGCGATCGAGCCCGAGCTCCCCCCAGTAGCGCTCGAAGTGCTTCTCGACGAGGTGGAAGGGGAAGGCGTCGTGGCCGGCTGGGACCGGCGTGTGGGTCGTGAAGACGGTCGTCTCGCGGACCTGCTCGGCAGCCTCCGCGAAGGGCATTCCCTGCTCGACGAGCAGCCGGATTCGCTCGAGCATCATGAAGGCGGCGTGGCCTTCATTGGCGTGGCAAACGGCGGGCTCGATTCCGAGCGCCCGCAGGAGGCGAATCCCGCCGATGCCAAGGACGATCTCCTGGCGAATGCGGGTCTCCTGGTCTCCGCCGTAGAGGCTGGCCGAGAGCTCCCTGTCCCAGGGTTCGTTCTCCGGGACGTCCGTGTCCATCATGTAGAGCGTCACCGAGCCGACCCGTACCCGCCAAACCGCCAAAAAGAGGGCCTGGCCGCCGATCTCCAGGCGGAAGGGGCCCGTTCCCGCCTCGCGGGAGAAGACGGGCTCAATGGGGGAGGCGGCGTAATCGAAGCGCTCGTAGATCGCTTCCTGCCGGCCTTCGGCGTTGATCTTCTGCTTGAAGTACCCGAGGGGATAGACGAAGCCGACCCCGACGAGCGGCAGTCCCAGGTCGGAGGCCTCCTTGCAGTGATCGCCCGCCAAGACTCCCAGGCCTCCTGAGTAGATGGGGAGGGAGATGTGGAGCCCAAATTCGGCCGAGAAGTAGGCGATTGTCTGGTGGAGATGTTCCGGGTGGCGGCGTGCAAACCAGGTCGTCTGGCGCGTCAGGGTGTTGTCGAGCACGGCGAGCAGCCCGTCGTAGTAGCGCAGAAAGATCGGGTCGGCGGCGACTTCCCGGAGCCGCTCCTCGCTCAGTCGCTGCATCAGCTTGACGGGGTTGTGGTTGCACTCGACCCAGAGCCCCTTGTCGAGGTGGCTGAAGAGATTGCGGGCATTGGGCTGCCACGTCCACCAGAGATTCCGGGAGATTTCGTGCAGTCGGTCGATGCGGGGGGGAAGAGGGCGGTCGGTGGGTACAGTTTCCATCAGAATCCTCGTGCAGTGGCTCAAGGGTGGAGAGCCGATCCAGGTCCATTCTCTCGGTTCAATGACAAACAAGGCCGATTGGAGGACGACCCAATCGACTCTCGAAGAGGACGATCTGCGGATGGTGCCAGCCGAGAGGGGAGGTAGCGACCTGCGGGGCAGGTTCGAGAGCGGTCCAATTCTGCGGATGGACCCTCTCGAACTCTGGTGAGCCATGATACCCTGCTTGTTTCATCCTGACACGGGCAGGGTCAGGCCTGTCTCCATCACGGTCGCTTGCAAACCAATCGTTACTCTACCGGACCCGGGAAGGGGCGTCAACGCCCGCCGGGGAGGCAGATCTCGCCGGGGAATCTCATCGGAGGAGGAGGGAAGGGGAACCGTCATGCAGCAATACCTCGATTTGATGCGTCATGTTCTCGACCACGGAGTGGCCAAGGAGGATCGGACGGGAACGGGAACGCTCTCGATCTTCGGCCACCAGTTGCGCTTCGACTTGGCGGCTGGGTTTCCCCTGGTAACAACCAAGCGGGTCCATCTCAAATCGATCCTCCACGAGCTGCTCTGGTTCCTGCGGGGAGAGACCAACGTCGCCTCGCTACGTGCGCACGGGGTGACCATCTGGGATGAGTGGGCCGATGAGAAGGGCGATCTCGGTCCGATCTACGGTGCCCAGTGGCGATCCTGGCCGACGGCCGATGGGCGGACGATCGACCAGTTGCGGGAGGTGGTCGCCGCGATTCGGACCCAGCCAGACTCCCGTCGGCTGCTCGTCAGCGCCTGGAACGTCGGCGAACTCGACCGGATGGCGCTCGCACCGTGCCACGTCCTCTTCCAGTTCTATGTCGCGCAAGGGCGGCTCTCCTGCCAGCTCTACCAACGCTCGGCCGACCTCTTTCTCGGGGTCCCCTTCAACATCGCCTCCTATGCCCTCTTGACGATGATGGTCGCGCAGGTGACGGGGCTGCAGCCGGGCGAGTTCATTCATACCTTCGGGGATGCCCACCTCTACCGCAACCACCTCACGCAGGCCCGGGAGCAACTCGGTCGCACTCCCTACCCCCTTCCGGAGATGCGGCTCAATCCCGAGGTGACAGACCTCTTCGCCTTTGCCTACGAGGACTTCACCCTGCTCAACTACCACTCCCATCCGCCGATCTCCGCCCCGGTCGCCGTCTGATGGGGGGGGGCGACCCTCGATCACCGCGGCCGGTGGCGGTTGGCAAAGCGCAGAAACTGCTCCCAATCGTAGCGGGTGACATCGTGCTTGCCGGCACGGAGGTGGTAGCCGATCGTCGAGTGGACCGGTTCGTGGATCCCCGGCATTCCCCGGACAGCCAGCCCATCTTTTCCGAGCAAGCGATAGACGGGGTCGGCTCCGACGCCGGCGAGAAACTCCCCGCGCGGATCTGCCCAGAGGTCCTCAGCGGCGCTGGCAATGTAGATCGGACGGGGTGCAATCAGCGCGACCAGCAGGTGTTGGTCGACGGGCAGCGCGGCGACGCGACGGTTGTAGCTCTTGTAGTTATCGCAGAACCAGTGGGGGAAGGAGGTGTTGATCCGTTCGACCGTTTCGCCAAAATTGCGCCGGGCAAGCGCGGCTCCACCTTCGCCGCTCTCATTGGCGATGACCAGCGCAAAACGTTCATCCTGGGCACCCGCCCAGAGCGCCGCCTTGCCGAGGCGCGAATGGCCGTGCAAGATCACTTGGCCGGCGTCGACCTCCGGCATTCGCGCAAGGGCATCGAGCGCCCGCGATAGCCCCCACGCCCACGCACCGATCGCGCCCCAGCGTGCTCCCTCACCCTTCTGCTTTCCCCGTCCATCGAAGAGCGGCAGGATCGACTCCGCTCGCCCCGCCGGGTGATCCGGGAAGAGATCCCCGTAGTAGACCGTCGCCACCCCATACCCCTGCTCAAGGATCAGGTCGAGCGGCCAGCGGGAGGCGGCCCGGCCCCGGGACTTCTCGGTCGCGCGGTGGTCGATGACTCGCCCCTCTCCGTCCGGGCGCATCCAGGCCGTTGAGAGCCGGATCGACGGATCTTCGTGGAGGCCCTGATTGCCCCAGTAGTTCATTCCCAGAAAGACCGGGATTGCTCCCGACCGATCCGTCGGAAGCAGGACGAGAAGGTGGAAGAGGGGCCGGTCGCGCCGTCCCGCCAGCCAGACGGTCTGCTCGATCCGGACCGCACGCCCTCCAAGCGCCTCGGGATCCCGCGCGGTCTCCTCGACGACGATCTTGGCCCGCCGCGCCGCGGACGGTGTGTGGCCGTAGACGTGCTCCCCAAAGAGCCAGAGGAGTTCATCCCGTCTCTTCCTCCAGTCACGGTCGGTCGCCACCTTCCGTCCATCCAGCATCGTCAGTGGATCGGGAAGGGTGTATGATCCCACTTTCGCTTCATCGTAGTTGGCCCCGGTCGTTGGCCCCTGGGCTTGCCCGGTGCCGATTGTCGCCCCGAGCAGGAGTCCGATCATCAATCCAAGTGAAATCCGTTGCATGCTTCTCCTCTCTTCGACCTCTGGCGTGATATGGTGAATGTTGCGAACAGCTCCCGATCATAGATCGACTGACACCACTTGAGAAGGACGTTGCTGGAGTCTCCGATGCGCATCTCCCTGATTGTCGCCCTCGATCGACGCAATGGGATCGGCTACAAGGGCCAGCTTCCCTGGCGCCTCTCCGCCGACTTGCAGCGGTTCCGCGCCCTCACCATGGGCCATCATCTCCTCGTCGGACGGCGCACCTGGGATTCGATCGGGCGACCCCTTCCCGGCCGCCAGCTCATCGTCCTCTCGCGCCGGGCTGAATACTTGCTCCCCCCTGCTCCGGACTGCTTCCTGGTCCACTCCCTCACTGAGGGAGTGGC
>JBMUAP010000122.1:0-7789 GCA_049454155.1 Blastocatellia bacterium | reverse complement strand
CCTCGGTTCCCGAACTGGTCGACCTCTCCAAGGAGCCCGAGCGGGTCGTCGAGCGGTATGGTCCGGAGGCGCGCCAACCAGGAACCTTCGCCTTCCACTGCCTGATGGCTCGGCGACTGGCCGAGCGCGGAGTTCGCTTCATTCAGCTCTTCCATCGGGGATGGGATCAGCACGGCGACCTGCCGAAGAACATCTCCCGACAGGCACTCGAGACCGACCAGCCCTCGGCTGCCCTCATCGAGGACCTTGCTGAACGGGGGCTGCTCGACGAGACGCTCGTGATCTGGGGAGGGGAGTTTGGCCGGACGGTCTACTCGCAAGGGCCCCTCACCGCGACCAACTATGGGCGCGACCACCACCCACGCTGCTTCACCATGTGGATGGCGGGGGGCGGAGTCACTCCGGGGCTGACGCTGGGTGAGACCGACGACTTCAGCTACAACATCGTCCGCGACCCCATCCACGTCCACGATCTCAACGCGACAATCCTCCACACCCTCGGGCTCGACCATACCCGGCTGACCTACAAATATCAGGGACGCCATTTCCGCTTGACCGACGTCCACGGAACCGTCATTCAATCTCTTCTCTCCGCCGCACCCCGCCGCTGATTAGGTCAAGGAGATCACGGACGGGCCTCGACCTTCTCCATGATCCGCTCGTGCTCCCTTCGCGAGAGAGCCTCTCCCGCCTGGGCGCACGCCGGAGAGCAGTAGACCTTCCGGTCATCGCCGTAACACACTCTCTCCGGATCGAGCAGCTCCGCGCAGAAGGCGCACTCCTCTTCCTGCCGTCGGCTCACTCCTGCCCTCCCTGCCAAGGAGCAGGCTCCCCCCCGCTCCAGCGCTCGCCGAGCGCATCCCCCTGCGGGGACGCGAGGAGGGCCAGCAAGAGCGCCCCCGCCAGAAACTCGACGGCCACTTCGCGTGGCTCGTCGGCTGGCTCGACCGGGGAGAGAGGGAGCCCTGACCACCGATCGCGATCGAGTGGCCCTTCGATCAGTGCCGCAACCTGTGGTGCCAACTTGGCCGCCCGGTCCTGACGCGAGACGAGCTGCGGCGCGTGGACCACCACCCGCAACTCCACTTCGTGCAAGGTCAGCAGGTTCCAGAAGTGCGGGAGGAAATCGTCATCGCCTACCCAACTGAAGGCCCGCACTCGATCCTCGTCCACTTCCTGCCCCTCGATCGAATCGACCCGCAACGTCAGCGGCAAGATCTCCCGGCGACTGCGAATCGCTGCCGCGAGAAAGAAGGGATGGAAGGTCGACAACTCTCTCCCCTCGCTCGTCGTTCCTTCAGGGAAGACAGCGACCGACTGCCCCGACCGCAAGAGACGGCATGCCCGGTAGAGACATCGCACACTGCTCGCCGTCGATCCCCTCTTGAGAAAGAGCGTTCCGCCCAACTGCACCAGCCACCCCAGCAGTGGCCAACCAGCCACCTCCTGCTTGGCCACGAAGATTGTTGGGCTCAGGCTCCCAATCAGTACGACATCGAGGTAGCTCAGGTGATTGCTGACGATGAGCGTGGCACGCGGTACTGACCGCCGCCATTCCTGCCCCTCAATCCGCCAGCGGATGCCCAGCGTCCAGACCACAAACCGACACCACACCCAACTGGCGATCGCCTGAATCCGGACACGAACTCCCAGCCGTGGCAACGGCCAGCAAGCGAGGGAAAGAGCACTCATCAGCAGCAGCGCCCAGAGCGATCCGATCAACAACACCAGCAGCCGTCTAAGTCGACGGATCGATCCCCCTCTTCGACGTGACTGGAGCCGATCAGCGCTTGCAGTGATCTCCACGTTCTTCTCTCCTTGCCTCTCCCTCTTTCGCGCCCACCTTGGACAGGCTCAGCCGACGTAATGTTGTTTGTAGCGGTCACTCAGCTGGCCCAGATTGAGCAGAACCAGCACATCCGCCGTGCCAAAGGCCCGATCGAGTGCGGGCTCACCCGCAATCATCGCCCCCGTGCGCAGGTAGCCCCGCAGGATCGTCGGCAAACGACGCGCGATTGTGCGTGCCTCATCGTAGGTAGACGGGCTGGCCTCCCATCCATCGGGGAACACCATTCGACAGGAATCGACCGGTGTCACCCGGTAGATCGGCGGGGCAAGATACTGCTGCGAAAGATGGCGATAGAGCCGGGCGATCTCCGCCGGCTCCGTTTCGTGCAGGCTGCCACACCCGAAGAGGAGCCCCGCACCGTTCTGGATGGCATAGCGCGCAATCGCCGCCCAGAGCAGGTTGATCGTTGCAAAGGACCGGTGAGAGGCGGCGATGCAAGAACGGCCCAACTCCAAGATCTCCAGCCTCTTCTCGCGTGCCGTCTGTCGCAGGCGGGTCAAGTCGAACTCGTTCTCCGAGTAGAAGCCAATCTGCCGATCCGCCTCCCGCTGGCGAAGCAGGCGATACGTTCCGACGATTCGTCTTGTTGGCAAATCGCGCACGATCAAGTGATCACAGAAGGCATCGTAGGCGTCGGTGTCATAGCCGCGGTCGTAGGAAGAGAGGAGCCCCTCCTGCAGTTCGAGGTTGAAGACCTCAAAGCGCAGGCGCATGGCGGCGTCGATCTCCTCCATCGTCGTTGCAAGGGAGACCTCAAGCTGGCCCGCTCGCAGCAGCGGACCGGAACATAAGACGGAGGTTGTCAGCATAGTCGACTCGGCATCGTGTTGTGAGTTATGGTCGGGTCAGACCTGCTCGCGGCGAAATCTCGACTTCATCGAGACCAGCCGATCGGAATCTTACCCACTCTCGCTCCCGCCTCGTCCCTCAAACCAGTTTGAACCACACGGCTGGACGGACGTTAGGCTGATGAGCGCAGGTCCAATGAGATTCGTCCTTGACAAGACACCCAACACGATACAGAGATGATGTTCAGGAGAGTTCAACTCGATCTTAGATTATCGTAAGAACTAGGCACTTCGCTTGGTCTGTAAAACTTCCCCTCGCCCCTTCCCCCTCGCCCCTCGCCCCTTCCCCCTCACCCCTCTTCTCCCCTCCCCCTTGGCAGCAGTTCTCTGGTATAGTCATCCCCGCGCGTTGGTTCGATCCAAGTTTTCACAGCAGAAATCTGGCGGAACAAGTCATAACCTGTTCGATCGCCCTTATTTACAAAAACTCTCCGACCATTATGGACAGAGGGGCTCGATCGGGTCCTGGGGGGTCGGAGCCGCGTCGAGTGAACGCAAAGGAGGGACGGAGAGATGACTAGACGATGGGGAGTGGGATGGTGTTGGATCGTGCTGGTGGCAGGGGGAGCCTGGGCCCAGGAGGCACCAGCGTCCCGAGAGGTGCAGATCGCCTCGTCGGTGCTCGCCCTTCCGGCGGAGTACCGGGAAGGGGCAGCCGTCCTGGGCTATGACGAGAAAGGACGGGTAGTGGAGTTGCGGGCCGGCCAGAACGAGATGATCTGCCTTGCGGATCGTCCCGGGGACCGCGCTTTCAGCGCCGCCTGCTACCATCGGGAGCTCGAGCCCTACATGGCACGCGGCCGGGAGCTGGAAGCCCAGGGAATCAAGGGCCCGGATCGCAACGAGGGCTATCGCTGGAAAGAGATTCGCGAGGGGCGATTGAAGATGCCAGCGGCGCCGCGAATGCTCTACGTGCTCTCCGGGAAGTCGTACGATGAGACCAGCAGATCGGTCGTCGACGGGGTCGTTCGCTGGGTAATCTATGTTCCGGGCGCGACGACGGAGTCGCTCGGTCTCTCCTCGAAGCCGAAGCGCGGGGAGCCCTGGTTGATGGATGCAGGCACTCCTGGGGCGCACATCATGATCACGCCCAAGTAGCAGCGGGGCAGACAAGTGGCGTCAAGAGACGCGGACGGAGATGGTCGCGATGCTCATGAAGATGACAGTGATTGGAGCGGTCCTGCTGACACTGGGGGCAACCACGGACATGGCTCCGCTGGAGAGTTACACGCCACGGGAGCGGAGCCACTGGGCCTATGTCAAACGCGGGGCTCCGGCGGTGCCGGAGTTGAGTGAGCCGGCGGATCGTGGCTGGGTCCGGAACCCGATCGACGCCTTCGTCCTCGCGCGGAGGGAGCGGGTGGGGTGGCGACCCGCACCGGCGGCCGACGAGATGACGCTGGTCCGACGACTCTACTTCAATCTGCACGGCCTGCCCCCGACGCCAGAGGAGCTGGAGGCCTACCGGCGTGACCGGTCGCCGGATGCCTGGGCACGGCTGGTCGACCGCCTGCTGGAGAGCCCACGGTACGGCGAACGATGGGCGCAGCACTGGATGGATGTCGTTCGTTACGCGGAATCGGACGGGTTTGAGTACGACACCCACCGTAATGACGCGTGGCGTTATCGCGACTATCTCATCCGCGTTTTCAACGAGGACCGGCCCTACGACCGCTTTGTCACCGAGCAGTTGGCTGGCGACGAGCTCTGGCCGACCGATGAGGAGGCGCTGGTCGCGGCCGGCTTCAATCGACTGGGGCCCCTGCGCAAGAACGCCGGCAACCAGGATGTGGCGAGCAGTCGCAACGAGGTGCTGACAGAGATGACCAATGTCGTCGGGGCGGCGTTTCTGGGCGTGACCCTGGGCTGTGCGCGCTGTCACAATCACAAGTTCGACCCGATCCGGCAGAGCGACTACTACCGGATGCAGGCCTACTTTGCCCCGGCCTTCGAACGGGAGCATCCGCTCTCAACGGCTGCTGAACAGGCGGCGTGGAAGGCACAGGTCGAGCCGTTGGAGAAGGAGATCAAGCAGGTCAACGACGCCCTCAAGCCCTTCGCCGACAAGATGGACGCGGAGAGCAACCTCAAGCGGGCCGATCTCATGCGGCAATTGACCGAGCTGAAGGGCCGCCTGCCGGCCGCCCTCCCAGTGATCCACACGGTCAGCAACCTTCCCGAGAAGCGGTCTCCGATGCACCTGCTGGTGCGGGGGGAGTACGAGAAGAAGGGGCCACGAATTGGGATGCGGCCGCTCGGGGTGCTGCTCCCGGAGGGGACGCCGGAGATCCCTGCGGAGACAGCGACGCCTCGCGCAGAGTTGGCGAAGTGGATTGTCGCTCCCGACAACCCGTTGACCGCGCGGGTCATGGTCAACCGGATCTGGCTCCACCATTTCGGACGGGGGATCGTCGCGACGCCGAACGATTTTGGCCGGATGGGAAGCCGGCCGAGCCATCCAGAACTGCTCGATTGGCTGGCGAATCAGTATGTCGCCAATGGATTCCGCATGAAGCCACTCCACCGGCTGATTCTGACCAGCAACAGTTGGCGGCAGTCCTCGGCCCCGCCGGCCGACCCGTTGGCGCGCGAGCTGCGGCGGAAGAAGGATCCAGAGAACAAGTTCTACTCCCACTTCAGTCGCCAGCGACTTGAAGCGGAGCAGCTGCGAGATGCGATCCTGGCCGTCTCCGGCACGCTCAACCTCCGCACGGGCGGCCCCAGCGTCATGGTGCCAATCGACGCGGGCCTGACCCAGCTCCTCTACAATCCCGCACAATGGGTCGCCGCCAAGGATCCGGCCGAGTACCAGCGGCGAAGCGTCTACCTCTTCGCGAAGCGCAACCTGCGACTGCCCTTCATGGAAGCGTTCGATGCGCCCGACTTTCAGGCAAGTTGTGCCCGGCGCGAATCGAGCACGCACGCGCCGCAGGCGCTTGAGCTTCTCAATGGGGCCTTCGCCAATGCACAAGCAGAGGCGCTCGCGCGACGATTGGAGCGGCAGGCGGGATCGAACCTCCGTCGCCAAGTCGAGCTGGGATACAAACTGGTGGCTGGACGTCCACCGCGGGCAGCGGAGATGGCGGTGGCCCTCGAGTTTCTCCAGACCCAGCCGCGGCGTGAGTTCGCGCTGGCCTTGCTCAACCTCAACGCTTTTCTGTACATCAACTGAACGGTCGGAGAAGAGAGTAATGACCGAACACTACCGAATCACCCGCAATCGTCGCGAATTTCTCCGCGACTCCTTTGGCGGCTTTGGGATGCTGGCGCTTGGTTCCCTGCTGGAGCGCGAGAAGACGCACAATCCGCTGGCACCGAAGCCCCCGCATCACCCGGCCAAGGCGAAGTCGGTCATCTTTCTCTACCTGAGTGGCGGGCCGAGCCAGATGGAGACCTTCGATCCGAAGCCCCTTCTCAACAAGCTGCACGGGGAGAAGCGGCCGGCCTCCTTTGGTGAGGCCAAGTACCAGTTCATCAAGCCGGACGCACGCCTGCTCGGCACAAAGCGCAGCTTCCGACGGTACGGGAAGAGCGGTCTCGAGGTCTCCGACCTCTTTCCACATCTGGGCGAGCGCGCCGATGATCTGGCGATCATCCGATCGTGCCAAGCCGACATGGTCGTCCACTCCGCCGCCCAGTACCAGCTCTTCACCGGGCGCGTCATTCCGGGCTTCCCGAGCATGGGCTCATGGGTCATCTATGGCCTTGGAACCGAGTCCGACTCCCTGCCCGCCTATGTGGTCCTGCCCGATCCGAAGGGAGCCCTCGAAGGAGGGACCCCGATGTATGCCAATGGCTTCCTTCCCGCCGTCTACCAGCCGACGGCCTTCCGGGCTGGTGACCAGCCGGTGCTCAACCTCGATCTACCAGCAGGGGTCCAACTCGAAGAGCGGCGGCAGACGCTGGGCCTGATCAAGCGCCTCAACCAGATCGACCTCCGTGCGGACGACACCGAACTCTCGGCCCGCGTCAGCTCCTACGACCTCGCCTTCAAGATGCAGATGGAGGCCCCGGCAATCTTCGATCTTTCGAAGGAGAGCCAGGAGACCCTCGACCTTTACGGCATCGGCAAGAGTCCGACCGACGATTACGGCCGGCGCTGTCTGCTCGCGCGCCGGCTGGTCGAGAAGGGGGTCCGCTTTGTCTGTCCGGTCTCAGGCGGTGGAACTGGGCTGACCCAGTGGGACGCGCACGCGGACATCGAGGAGAACCATCTGCGGATGGCGGCACAGACGGATCAGCCGATTGCCGCGCTGTTGACCGACCTGAAGAGGCGTGGTCTCCTCGATTCGACGCTGGTGCTGATCGGGGGCGAGTTTGGGCGCTCACCGGAGTCGGAAGGGGGCAAGGGGCGCGACCACAACAGCCTGGGCTTCACCATGGTCATGGCCGGCGGAGGCATCCGCGGCGGGCAGGTCTATGGTGCCACCGACGAGATTGGGCTGCGGGCGATCGAGAACCCGGTCCACCTGCGTGACCTCCACACGACGATTCTGCATCAACTGGGGCTCGACCAGGATATGCTCAGCTATCTCCACCTCGGACGCGAAGAACGATTGACCGAGGTCCACGGGCGAGTCATCACCGAACTCTTTTGACCGACCCGAGACACCCTGGAGGGATCGATGGGAGAAACCGAGGAAAAGCTGGCGATCGAGTGGGCTGACATCGAGCGGGCGGAAGCGCGGCTTCGTGGGGTGGCCCATCGGACACCCGTCTTGACGTCGCGCCAGTTCAACGAAGCGGTCGGGGGGGAGGTCTTCTTCAAGGCGGAGAACTTCCAGCGGGCCGGGGCCTTCAAGTTCCGGGGCGCCTACAACAAGCTGGCCAGCCTTTCAGACGAAGAGCGGAAGGCGGGCGTCCTCGCCTACTCTTCAGGCAATCACGCGCAGGCGATCGCCCTTGCGGCGAGCCTCTTCGGCATTCCGGCGGTGATCGTCATGCCGGCGGACGCACCAGCGATCAAGGTCGCGGCGACGAGAGGGTATGGGGGCGAGGTGGTCTTCTACGATCGCTATCGTGAAGACCGTGTCGCGATCGGGGAGCGGCTCTCTGAGGAGCGTGGCTTGACGTTGGTTCCGCCCTACGACGC
>JBMUAP010000121.1:0-7796 GCA_049454155.1 Blastocatellia bacterium | reverse complement strand
CCCCGGGCAATCGCCGCCATCGTCACCGGATGATGCAGGTCATTCGGGGTACAGTTGTGGATCACCTCCACTTCGGGGTCATCCAACAACGCCTCGACGCTCCCGTAGGAGCGGGGAATGTTGAGGCTCTGTGCCTTCTGGGCCGCTGACTCGGCGGTGCGGCCAGCCACAGCGACAAAATCAACAAACCCGAGACGACGGGCGGCCTCAACGTGATGGGGGCCGATAAATCCGGCCCCCACGAGTGCAGTCTTCACCCTGCGCATGTCGAACGATCCCCCTCTCAGCCCTCAGGCGTGGAAGCTGCTGCGGCCGCCTCGGCCTCCTTCTGCTTCATCACGGTCGTCGCTTGCTCGGCAATCTTGACCGCGAGATTGTCCAATTCTTTCCGCTTCGCGTCTTCCTTGGTCAACTTCTGCTGCTCGCGGTAGAGCAGTCCTTTGTAGAACATGGCGTCGGCATAGGTCGGATCGACGGCAATGGCTTTCTCGATGAACTCAAGGCCTTTGAGGGCACAGTTCTCGGCCTTCTGCTTGTCGGGCAGCGCCGCCGGGTAGTCCATGTTGCGGTAATGGAATGGATCAGAAGCGCCCTTCTCCTGGTAACGAGTCGTCTCGTCATAGGAACAGGTCCAATATTTAACGGCGATCGCGTAGTAGGTGGTTGCCTTCACTTCGTTACTGGCAACACACTCCCCCTCCGCGCGCTGCAGCATCCAATTCCGCCACTCATCACCGTCACCAAGATCATCGTAGATCGAGGCAATGTAGCTGATGGCATTGTCGGCATTCGCGCAGTTGCCCTTGCTCAGGTCAAGAGCTCTCTTATAGACGTCGATGGCCTCATTGGCAATTCGCTTCTGGTCATCTCCGGAAAGCACCTTGTAATCTTTGACAAGGGTTGCCCCGAGGTAGAGCAGCGCGACGGGGTTGTTGGGGTCCGTCTCTGTCGCCGACCGGAAGAACTCTTGCGCCTTCCGGAAGTTGCCTTGGTTGTAGAGAATGGCTCCCTGGTTCAACTGATCCTTGGCGATCACCTTGTTGACATATTCACAACCGGTGCTGACCATCGAAAGGCCAATGATCGCCGAAATAAGCAGCGCATGGTAAAAATGGCGGAAGATCTTCATAGCAGCGTTCTGGAATTCTCCCTGTTGGAGGAAGCCCGCAGTAATGGACCTCCCGGGAATGGTGTTCAATTGCGGTCGCGGCGAGTCACGGTATCTCGGCACAGGGTGCCGTTCACTCTTCTCAGTCGCCCCCCGCCCCCTGAGTCAATCAATTAAGGGCACGATTTCGGAAACTGGGGATCAATTGAGACAGAGGTAGCTCACCGTTCAGGTTATCTACCCCCGACAAGCCGTTGGGACAGGAAAACGGTCCGAGGTGGCTCAAACGACACTTGATGCGAATATTCCACCTCCCACTTCCTGAAAAAAGCTTCCCGCAGAGTGACTCCCCTGATGCCCGTTACTGAGCGATTCGGGGGAGCCGCTCCGAACAAGATTATTGATCGAGCCCCTCGATCTGCAGACCGATCGGTGAACCACCCGAGGCCTTGACCATATCGATCACGCGGACCACTTCGCCGTAGGGCTTTGTCCGAGGGGCCTTGATGAAGACGGCCTTGCGGTCACCCGGGCGACCGTCAAGCGCGGCAAAGAGCCGCTCCCCTAGCGCATCCAAGCCCTTCAACTCCTCAGTATTGAGCTTATAGATATCCCCAAGCTGCGGAACAGTCACCAGCAGGCTCAATGGATCCGGAGCCAGGTTGGGAAGATTTTCCGGAGGCTTCTCCGGAACTTTTGCCTCAAATTGATGCGGCTTCTGTGGGCTGATGACCATGAAGATGATCAACAGCACCAACAGAATGTCGATCATGGGCGTCACATTGATTTCAGGAACTGCCTCTTTCGCTGCACCACTCATTGCCATGGGCAAAGACTCCTTCTAAACAGGAAAGACAAGGGGGAAGAGGACTACTCTTTCAACTTGTCGGCTACCAGACCGATCTGGTCATATCCGGCCTCGCGAATCGAATCGATGACGCTGACCACCTCCCCGTAGCTGACCCCTACCCCACCTTTAATGTAGACAATCTGAGGGTCACTCGGTTTGAGCTGGTCCATCCGGGTCTTGATCGACTGGATCAAGCGGTCTTTCCCTTGGATCAGGTCGCGCCCGATGTAGAACTGGCCATCCGCTGGAATCGCGATGACCACCGCAGTGTCCTTGGTGATATTGGCATCCTCTTCCGGACTCTTCCCCTTGGGCAGGGTGACCGTGACGCCGCTTTGCAGCAGCGGTGTGACCACCATGAAGATGATCAACAACACCAGCATGATGTCGACCATCGGGGTCACATTGATCGATGAGTTGAGGCTGGATGATCCACCTGCACTCATGGCCATAGCCATTTCCTCCAATAAATACGGTCGTAAGATACTTCCAGCGAACCAAGAATTCAGACTGATCCGCTTCTACTTCATCGCCAGAGATGGGTTGACTCTATGAGAATGGACGACACCGATCCGTTCCCATTGTCTGCCATCTTTCAGCCTTATTCAGGTCTTACTTATGGCAAGTGAACGCCAATCGATTCTCCACCAGTCTCGGAGAGCTAGACTCCCCACAGAATATCGTTGTCGAAATCTCGCATCAACGAAATCCATGGAGAGTGGAATCAAGGGGTAGTCTCTGGGGGAGTTCTGCTGGCAGAACCACCAGAACTCCCCGGACATCCGCTTCATCGAAAAACCAATCTCTGCTGTGTTCAGGCAGACACGAGTACGATTACTTCTTGCGCGACTTCAGGAAGAAATCAAGCAGCTCCGCGGAGGAGTTGTCCATTTCGACGATGAAGTTGTCGACTTTGCTCGTGAAGTAGTTGAAGAGCCACACCGCGGGAATGGCCACGCCGATTCCGACACCCGTCGTCACCAGCGCTTCCGCAATACCACCGGCCACCGCGGAGATACCCGCAGACTCCGATGAACGCATACCTTGGAAAGCGTTGATGATTCCGAACACGGTACCGAAGAGACCGACGAAGGGCGAGGTCGAACCGACCGTTGCCAGACCGGAAAGACCACGGCGGAACTCAGCGACCTTGATCGCCGTCGCGCGCTGCAGAGCCCGCTTCGAGGCTTCGATGATGTCGGTCGAAATTTCGGAGTTGAGCGTGTTGGCGCGGAACTCTTGCAGCCCCGCGTTGACGACCATCGCCAAGTGGCTCTTCTTGTACTTGTCGGAGAGCGTAATGGCCTCGTCGATCTTCTGGTTCTTGAGCGAAGCAGCGACCTTGGGGGCAAACTCACGCGACTGGTTCCGCGCTGACGTGTAGGTCAGGTAGCGCTCGACCATGATCGCGAACGACCAGATCGACATCACGAAGAGAATGATGATCACCACGCGGGCGATGAAACCCATCGCGCGCCAGACCCCGAGCGGGGTAAAGTCGAAGGCAGCGGCCTCTCCCCCTTCCGCAAGAATCAGGGCGAAGGGGGTCGCAGTCAACCAAAGTTGGCTTAACAGAATGAACATGATATCGAAGTCCTCCAGGATATTGGTTTCTACAATGAGCGTCGATCTATTGGAGCGTGAAGTTGAAGGTGAGGACTCCCTGCACCTTGACAGCCACACCCGAGAGTTCGGTGGGTTTAAAGACCCATTGACGGGCGGCTTGTACCGCAGCGTCTCTCAGCAATGGGTGCCCACTGACCACGGCGGCATCAATCACCCGCCCCTCTTCAGAGATGGTAACTTGGATCTGAACCGCACCAGAGGCCCGTGCAGCCTTGGCGATGGGGGGATACTGCGGTTGAACGCGCCGGAGCGCACTTCCCTGCAGCACTCCACCCGAGACCTTGATCTGCTTAGGCGGTGGCGGAGGTTCCGGTTTCGGCGGCGGTGGTGGCGGCGGCGGCGGCGGCGGCGCGTCATCTCCCCTGCCACCCGCTACTCCCCCAGGAACTCCCCCGACCACTCCTCCCGGAACACCTCCGGGAACGCCAGTCGAAACGGCAGAGACCACCGGTTTGGATTGAACCGTCGTCGGGTCCGGAATCTTCTCAGGTGGCTTCGTTGGCGGGGTAAAGGTCGTCACTTCGGGAATGACTTGCCGAACGACCTGGGCGGGTGGAGGCGGCGCTGCAGCCGGAGGGGGTGGCGGAGCCACCATCGCCGTCACATCGAGCGCGTCCATCAACCCAAAGTCGGACTTTACGATCATCCAGACCATGGCACCGAGAATAATGCTGGTGTAAAGCAGCGTCGTCGCCAGCATGATACCGCCGGTTCGGGTATTCTCTTTGCCGTGTTTGGACGATTCCACAAGCGTATCGAACATGAGCGAATGCCCTCCCTGTACTACACTTCCAATGGGCGGATGGAGTCAATCCGCAACGATCAGCCAATTCCGAGTCTCGTCCCTGCTCGGTCATGGCCAGGCAAACCCCTGGGCAATCCAAAGGGTCGATCACCGGTATTCCGCGGGGCGGAACGGCAATCAACGACTCGTCAGTAAATTACAAACGAATGGAGAGAGGCGAGGCGCCTCGAACTGACCTGATAACCTTGTCCAACCAGCAATCTGCAACCGGGCAGAGGACTTGCGATCGAATCTTCCATCAACAACTTTTGCGACCTCTGTCTACTGTACTTTGGTTGAAGATCCGTGGACAAATGGCGACATTCGAGGTTCCAGAGGGCTACTCACCTATTCTGGCACCCTCCCATTGAAAGGAAGAGGGCGAATCCAGTGGGGAGCCTGAGTACCCGTTTGGAGCCGCAGGTGTCATCGCCGACCTGCCAGAGCGACCGAACCAGAATCTTGCCCTGGCAAACCGCTCAATTTTGATGGACGACTCTCGGGAGAAGATCGGCTGGGCAATGATGCACAGGCCACTTACCAACGCTCCGGCCGTCAAACCAAATCAAAGGTGCTACGCGATGAGAATGTCAACCAGATTTGTAGAATCCGACAGTGCTCTTTAAAGCCTGATCTCAACCTGCTGGTCCTGACTCGATCTACTTAATAACATTCCTATGCGTACTTGCAGAAAGGTTATCCAGGGTCACTCGACGTAAGGAGATGCTCGCAAGTTCAGAGATCTCCCGGTATAAGGGGCTGACTTGTCGATCGTTATCGATAACACATCGAAACTGTCGTTCGTCAAACCTCTCAGCGAGGTAGAGATCAGTGTGTTTGTTACGTGCGGAGTCTACTATTCGTTTTCCCTTCAAGTCAAGCGATCGAGGCGATCAAATGGGGCTTTTACGTCGAAGATCTAAAAAATTTCTCACAAAAGCGTGATAGAAAAGACCACCTAGGAGCGGCCCTTCTTGCGCCGTTTGGCAGAGACGCCCGCTGCAGCGAGAATACGGGGCGAGACGTCCGTCCCGTTTGCTCCAGAGGGCTGGAGCGTACTTCCTGAGGGTCCAGCAGAGGAGCTTCCCGCGAAGGCAAGCCGCGCACGATTGCCTCGCCAGTTCTCCCACATTAACATAAATGGAGAGGCGACGAAGATGGACGAGTAGGTCCCGACGATGATGCCGATGAAGAGAACCCAGGAGAAGCTCTTGAGAACCTCTCCTCCAAAGACGAGGAGGGCACAGACGGTCAGAAACGTCAGGCCAGAGGTGATCGTGGTGCGAGAGAGAGTCCGGTTGACCGCCTCATTGGTGAGGGCCCTGAGAGTATCCCGGCGTCTGGTACGCATCATCTCGCGGATCCGGTCGAAGATGACGATCGTATCGTTCATCGAGTATCCGATGAGGGTCAAGAGCGCGGCGATAACGGTCAGGTTGATCTCCCACTGCATAATGGAGAAGAAGCCGAGCGTAATCAGGACATCATGAAAGACGGCGATGACTGCGCCGATGCCAAAGCCCCAAGACTTGAAGCGGAAGGCAACATAGACCAGCATGCCAAGGATCGAGACAAGTGAGACGAGGATCGCACGGTTACGGAGGTCGGCACCGACCTGCGGACTGACCGCTTCCAGACTCTTGATCGCCGCCTTGCCAGCGAAGAAGTTCTGGGCGAGGGAGTCTCCCAATTGGGGATCGATGCCACTCAAGTTGCGAACCTCACTCAGGTCCGCAATCAATCCATCGCGAGAATCTTCACGGTAATCGACGATTCGTTTGGCCATCTCGCTGGCCCGGGAAGCGTCAAGACCGAGCCGTGCGGCCAGATCAGAGGCAAGCTGGTCCTGTCCGAGGGCATTGAGATCGATCTTCCCCGCCGTCTGAGGATCATTGAGGGTCGCCAGCGCGGCCATCAGTTTGACCTTCCCGATGTCCGCGTCGTCACTGGCCTTCGCCGCCGTGACCGATTGTCCCTTCTGCTGAATGACAGTGACCAAGTTGGGAAGGCGAATTAAGACTTCATTGCGCGGGGCTTGCCCAATTGTGTCACCAACCGGTTGCAGAGTCACCTTCTCTGTCTCGATGCCTTGGCTGCCAAGCGCAGTCCGCACCTTCCCAAGGTCTGGTGCCCCATTGAACTTGACCGTCGCCAGGGTTCCTCCGACAAAATCGACCCCGAGATTGAACGGCTGCGTCTCTTCCCGACCATCAAAGGCACGATAGAGGACTGAACCGAGCCCAAGCAGAATGAGAATCCAAGTCAGACCAATCAGGAACTTCTGCTTGCCAAGAAAATCGTACTGGGTATTCTTAAAGATCTCGATCATAGTTGGATGCTAGATGCTCAGGGTTTCAGCACGACGACCGCCGCGATGGATCGTCCAGAGGAAGAGCGTGCGCGAAACGAAGACCGCAGTAAAGAGGTTAGCCAGTAGACCGATGGTCAAGGTGACAGCAAACCCGCGCACCGGCCCTGTCCCGAAGAAGTAGAGGAACGCCGCCGAGACGATCGTCGTGACGTGAGTATCGATGATCGTCACGAAGGCCTTGCCAAACCCGGTGTCGATTGCCGATGCGACCAGCTTGCCAGCTTGGAGCTCCTCACGGATCCGCTCGAAGATCAGGACGTTCGAGTCGACCGCCATGCCAATGAGAAGGATCACCCCCGCAATACCCGGCAGGGTCAGGGTCGCTCCGAACATCGCCAACCCAGCGAGGAGGATGACCAGGTTGAGGAAGAGCGCAACGACCGCGTTGATGCCAGAGATGCGGTAGTAGAGCAGCATGCAGATGATCACCAGGCCCAGACCGATGAGAGAAGCAATGACACCCTGGCGGATCGAGTCGGCCCCGAGAGATGGGCCGACAGTTCGCTCTTCAAGATAGACCACCTTGGCGGGAAGTGCACCGGAGCGAAGGACAAGGCCAAGATCTTCAGCCTCCTGCTTGGTAAAGTTGCCGGAGATCTCACCGCTGTCAGAGATGCGACTGCGAATCGAGGGGGCACTCTTGATCTGATCGTTGAGGACAATGGCAAGGAGGTTGCCGATGTTCTTTTCTGTCCACTGCCCGAAGCGCTCATCTGCACCTGGCTTGAGACTGAAGGAGACCCGATAACCTGGTCCAGACTGGCCTGGGACCCCGCGGGCATCCCGCAGATCGGCGCCAGTGATGACGGGCGTCTTCTCGACAAGATAGAACCCTTCGAAGTTGTTACCATCGGCGCGGCGCTCGCTGATCGGGAGCACGTCACGATCGCTTGGAAGTGTGCCGCCGAGGGAGGCCAGCGCCTCATCGCGTGTCGTAAAGAGGGTCCCTGGCGGAACGACAGCCTTCAGCTCCAGCCGCGCTTCGCCTTTGATCAACTCCTTGACGCGCTCGGGATTGTCGACGCCGGGCCTCTGAACCAGGATCTGGTGATCCTCG
>JBMUAP010000120.1:0-7838 GCA_049454155.1 Blastocatellia bacterium | reverse complement strand
GCCAGTGATCGGGCGTGGCAATGAGGATCGCGTCGACCTCTTTGTCGTCGAGGAAGCGACGGAAATCGGTCTCCATCTTGGGACGAAGGTTGGTCTTGGTCGCGGTGAAGGCGGCTGCCGGCTCAAGCGAGCGGCGATCGACATCGACCACGTAGCGAATCTCCACCCCCGGCACGGCCGCAAACTTCTGGATCAGTTCCGGGCCCCGTCCGCTGAAGCCGGGCTGCCCCATCCGCACCCCTGCTACCGCGATCACCACCTTGTCAGAGGGGGATGTTTGCGCCAGTCCTCGTCCATGCATCGCCAAGGTCATTCCCGCTCCCGCGGTCAACGAGGAGGCGACAAACTGCCGACGATTGAAGTCTTTCCTCATCTCATATCCTTTCTTTCTTTGTTCTTTTCTTTTGTGCATTGTCCTGGCGCCGCCTCTTCTGGTTTGAGGCGACCTTTCTGCTCCCTATTTCTGACGGGTCTTCTCTTCGATCTTGGCCCAAGTGTCCCGCAATCCAATGGTCCGGTTGAAGACAGGACGGCCAGGTGTCGAGTCCCGATCGACACAGAAATAACCCAGCCGCTCGAATTGGTAGCGCGTTTCGGGAACTGCCTCGCCCAGGCTCGGCTCGACTTGACAGCCCGTCCGCACCTCCAGTGAGGCCGGATTGAGGTTCGCGGTAAAGTCCTGGCCCGCCTCGACCTCATCAGGATTCTCCTTGAGGAAGAGGTTGCCGTAGAGGCGGACTTCTGCGGTCACGGCATGCGCTGCCGAGACCCAGTGGATCGTCGACTTGACCTTTCGTCCATCCGGGGTGTTTCCTCCCCGTGTCTCCGGGTCGTACGTGCAGCGTAACTCGACGATCCGACCTTCCGCATCCTTGATCACCTCCCGGCAGGTGATCAGGTATCCATACCGCAAGCGTACTTCACGCCCGGGGGCTAGCCGGTAGAACTGTTTCGGCGGATCTTCCCGAAAGTCTTCCTGCTCGATGTAGAGGATCTTGGAGAAGGGCACGAGGCGCGTGCCCGCGCTCGCGTCTTCCGGGTTGTTGATCGCCTCCAACTCCTCGACGAGGTCGTCCGGGTAGTTCTCGAGGACGACGCGCAACGGCCGCAGCACGGCATTGACCCGCCAGGCGGTTCGGTTGAGATCTTCCCGCAAAAAGTGTTCGAGGTGGGAGAGCTGGGTCACCCCATTGGTCTTCGATACCCCGATGTTGGCGCAGAAGGTACGAATGGCTTCCGGTGTATATCCACGACGACGCATCCCCGAGAGCGTCGGCATCCGCGGGTCGTCCCAGCCGCTGACAAATCCCTCTTGCACCAAGCGCAGCAGCTTCCGTTTGCTGAGCAGCGTGTAGGTGACGCTCAGTCGATCGAACTCGTATTGCCGGGACGGGAAGATTCCCAACTGCTCGATGAACCAATTGTAGAGTGGACGGTTGTTGTCGAACTCGAGGGTGCAGATCGAATGGGTCACCCGCTCGATCGAGTCGGACTGACCGTGCGCATAATCGTACATCGGGTAGATGCACCACTCGTTACCCGTTCGGTGGTGCTCCATCTTCAGAATGCGGTACATCACCGGGTCGCGAAAATTGACGTTCGGGGAGTTCATGTCGATCTTTGCCCGCAGGGTGCGCGACCCATCGGGGAACTCTCCAGCTTTCATTCGCGCGAAGAGGTCGAGATTCTCCTCGACGGATCGGTTGCGGTAGGGGCTCTCCCGCCCCGGCTCCGTCAGGGTCCCTCGATACTCCCGGATCTCATCGGCGTTGAGATCGCAGACGTAGGCCTTGCCTGCTTGAATCAGCTGAACGGCCCAGTCATACAGTTGGGGGAAGTAGTCGGAGGCATAATGGAGCCCATCCCATTGAAAACCGAGCCACGTCACATCCCGCTGGATTGCCTCGACATACTCGGTCTCTTCCTTGGAGGGGTTGGTGTCGTCAAAGCGCAGGTTGCACTTTCCCCCAAATTCTGCGGCCAGTCCGAAGTCGAGACAGATGGCCTTGGCATGGCCGATGTGGAGGTAGCCATTGGGTTCTGGTGGAAAGCGGGTCTGGACGCGACCTCCATGCGTTCCCGCCGCAATGTCCTGAAGAATGATGTCACGAATGAAATTGGATCGTTCTCCCCCATCGCTGGATGAGGAGCCTGAAGGGGTTTCCGGCGAACTCATTATTGCTGTCCGTCTCCTGTCGATAGAGTGGAGGAAGTGGACTTCCGCCCGCGAGATGATCCCACGTGGGCCGGGTCAGGTCAAGGTTGAGACTTCATTCCGGGTCACTGCTCCGCCTGTATGGTGGCCCCTGGGAGGCGCAATGCGAAGGCGTAGCGACACGGAGCCTCTTCCGGCCCGAAGTCTGGCATCTCGACCGTCAGCGTCTGCTGCTTCCACGTGGTCCGCAACGGGACTGGATGTCCCAGGAGAACGACCTCTCCCTTGGGGGCACTGATCCCCCGCAGGACCAGCTTTCTACCTGGCCACCCAGCCGAGATGGCGTAGAGGGTTCCATCCTTCTGCTGAGTGAAAAAGACCTGCTTGACGGCCATTCCCGCGCGGGGCTGCTGTCCCACTTGGTCGAGCAGGTTGTACTTGACCATGAACTCGCCATACTCCTGTTTGGGGCGGGTTCCTGCGGTCCATTGCGCAGCGCGGGGGGCCGGCCGGGTTCCATAGATCGCCTCGCCGTTGACCCGCAGCCAATCGCCGATCTCGAGGAGTCGCTCCTCCATCAAGGGAGGAATCGTTCCATCGGCATAGGGGCCAATGTCCAGGAGGAGATTCCCTCCCCGGCTGACGAGGTCGGTCAGGGTGAGGATGAACTCACGCGCCGATTTATAGTCGTCGATCCGCTCCGCGCGATTAAGTCCGTAGGAGTGGGCCATTCCCCGGCTCTCTTCCCAGGGGTGCGTTCCATCGGCGAGACCGGCCGCATACTCTGTCGTCCAGTAGCCGCCGTGCTTGTGGCGGCATTCCTTGCCCCAGCGATCGTTGATGACGACTTCGTCCCGGTTTTCCGTCTCATTGAAGAGCCAAGCGAGCAGTTCCTCGCTGCGCCAGTCCTTGGAGGGCATGTCCCACTCTCCGTCACTGAAGATCAGGGACGGCTTGTACCGGGTCACGACGTCGCGGAACTGCGGCATCATATGCTCGGTGACGTAGCGGGCCCGGTCTGTCTTCCAGAGAGGATTGAACCACTCGTAGAGCGAGTAGTAGAACCCGAACTTGAGCCCCTCGGCGCGAGTCGCCTCTGCCAACTCTCCGAGCAGGTCTCTCCGAGGGCCGATCTCCATCGCGTTCCAGGGGCGGCCCCACGTCCGGCTTGCCTCGGCACTCGGCCAGAGTGCGTAACCATCGTGATGCTTGGAGGTGGGGACGACATACTTTGCGCCCGCGCGCCGGAAGAGGCTCGCCCATTGTCGCGCGTCATAGAGCTCGGCGCGGAACTGCGGGGCAAAGTCCATGTAGTCGAAGCCGGGTCCGTAGAGTTTCGTATGGAATTCTCGCCAGGGGGCCCAGCGTGGACTGTTGTCGGACATCCGGTTCCAGTACCATTCGGAGTATTGTCGCTCCATTCCCCAGGCGGGGACGGCATAGACTCCCCAGTGGATGAAGATCCCGAATTTCGCATCCTGGAACCATTCTGGCGTCCGCCGTTGGTCGAGCGATTCCCATTTGGCTTCATACCGGGGTGATTGTGCGCTAACTCCCATCGGCATTAAACAGATCAGGACGAGTGCAATTTTGAGGTTCATATTTGATCGATGTCTCCGTGGCGCCTTCATCAATCGTTCGCGGATCCTGCCCTATTTAACAAAGTCGATTTGCTGACGTCGGATTTGGCGATCGAGCAGGTAGTTTGCCTGATGGATCAGGCAGAGGGCAATATTGGCGACCACTTCACCCGGTCGAGTTTCACAGAACTCACGATAGAGATCGTACGACTCGTTCGGAGTGCGGCCCAGCTTTCGAACAAACAGAGCCTCCAGAGAGTCCTTCTCCCACTGCTTCCGTTTCCGGACGCGCAGGTAGTCCTGATCGTCGATCAGCAGCTCCTCTAAACTGGCGCGCGCGACGTTCGTCAGCTTCAGTTCGGTCTCTTTGGATGTCTTGGCGGCCTGACTGCCTTCCGCAATATTCTGCTTCCCGGAGCGGGCAGCTTGGACCATCTGATCGACCGTCCGGTCGTTTCGCCTGAGGAAACGATGGCAAAAACAGAAGGTCAGATCATCGATGATCTCTGTTTTTCGATAAGAGAGCAGCCCGGCATACTTGTCGTGCTCTGGAAGAAATGCCCGATCATCGTCCATTCGCGACCTTCCCTCATCCATAGAGCAGGGATGGCTACGTGACCTCGTCGTTTTCTCACCAATCGGTGCGATTGTCAATCCGGCCGCTCTGCCTGTCTTGACAAGGATATTTGGTGCACGTAGCGTACCGACGATCTTTTCAAGAAATCAAAGGGGGAGTTCGCGTATGACCTTGTCGCTCTTGTTGCTGGCAGTCCTGATGGGGGGGCAATCGCCCCTTCGCGGCTATACGATCCCGTTCATCGATCTGGCGACGGAGACCTCCCGGCAGGTCATCGTCGATCGCGAAAAGGGCCAGTATCTCGGGCATCCGACGACGGTCCTACTCGAGGATGGTCGGACAATGCTGGCCGTCTATCCGAAAGGGCACGGTCGGGGAGCCATTCTTTTGAAACGTAGCCTGGATGGAGGGCGGACTTGGTCGGAACGGTTGCCGACGCCAAAGAGTTGGGAGACCTCGCTCGAAACCCCGACGATCCATCGAACCATCGACGCGCAGGGGAAGCGCCGCCTCCTCCTCTTTTCCGGACTCTATCCGATCCGGATGTCAGTCTCCGAGGATGATGGCACGACATGGTCGGAGTTGACCCCGATCGGAGACTTTGGGGGAATCGTCACCATGGGCTTTGTCGAGCCGTTGCGGACCGGCGCGGGGCACTACTTGGCGATGTTCCACGACGACGGGCGGTTCTTTCAGCGGGAGCCACGCAAGTCAGCGAGCATGACGCTCTACCAGATCTTTTCGCGAGATGGCGGACTGACTTGGTCGAAGCCGCAGGCCATCTTTGAATCCGACCAGGTGCACCTCTGCGAGCCGGGCGTGGTGCGCTCTCCGGATGGGCGTCAAATGGCCGTCCTTCTGCGGGAGAATCGTCGCGTTCGCAATTCCCACGTGATCTTTTCGGATGATGAGGGGCGCCAGTGGACCTCTCCTCGCGAGCTGCCGGGGTCCCTCACCGGAGATCGCCATACCGGCCGCTACGCTGCCGATGGCCGCCTCTTTCTTTCGTTCCGCGACATGGCGCATGAGAGTCCCACCCGGGGAGACTGGGTCGGCTGGGTCGGAACCTACGACGATCTCGTCGCCGGCAAGGAGGGACAGTACCGTCTTCGCCTCATGAAGAACCACCCCAACGCTTCCGGATGGAATGCCGATTGCGCCTATCCGGGCGTCGAGCGCCTTCCGGACGGCACGCTGGTGACGACGACCTACGGACATTGGGTGGCAGGTGAGCTCCCCTATGTGGTCAGTGTCCGGCTGCGCCTCTCCGAATTGGACGAACGGCTCGCTTCTCCACCACGTTCACCGTCCCGCTGATGGGGGCAGCTCGTCGCTCGGCAGCCACGACTCGATCACGCCAAAGAGCGCCTCGAAGATCGGCTTGGCGGCAGGCGACCGATCCATTCCTGCCAGGGAGGTCTTCAAGACGCCATTGGGAGAGAATTGAGCCTCGGGGTGATCGGTCAAGTATCGCATCAGTTTGGCTGGATCGACCTTGGCCTTCTCCCCGAGCTTGAGCGAGAGACGGCTCTGGTGACGATCGATTGAAACAACCCCCAGCTTCTCGGCGAGGCGGCGCAGGCGTGCGTAGGCCAGAAGGTTGGTGACGGCTTCGGGCAGTCGCCCGTAGCGGTCGCCAATCTCTTCGCGAATCCGGTTCATCTCTTCATCGGAGCGCGCCGAGGCGATCCGCTTATACGTCCGCAGTCGTTGGCCCATGTCGGCGATGTAGTCATCTGGAATCCGTGTTTCGATTCCCAGATTGATCTGTGTGCTGATCTCTTCTTCGATCTCCTCGCCGCGCAGTTCGTGGATGGTGCGTTCGAGCATCTGGGTGTAGAGATCGAATCCGATGGCCTCGATGTGGCCCGACTGCTGCCCGCCGAGGAGATTCCCCGCACCCCGCAGTTCCAGGTCGAGCGCGGCGATCCGGAAGCCTGCTCCGAGATCGGAAAACTCGCGAATCGCCGCCAACCGCCGACGGGCGATTGGGGTCAGCTCGCGCTCAGAGGGGATCAAGAGGTAGGCGTAGGAGCGGCGATTGGAGCGTCCGACCCGCCCGCGCAGTTGGTAGAGCTGGGAAAGGCCATAGCGGTCCGCGCGATTGATGAGGATCGTGTTGGCTCTCGGGATGTCGATGCCGTTCTCGATGATCGTCGTGGCGATGAGCACGTCATACTGGTATTGGACAAAGTCCAAGACGGCCTGTTCCATCGCCCGCTCTTCCATCTGGCCGTGGGCGACGATGAACCGGGCTTCGGGCACGATCCGTTTGAGGAGTCCGGCGATCTCGTCGATCGTCTCGACCCGGTTGTGGACAAAGAAGACCTGCCCCTGTCGCTGGAGTTCCTGTTCGATCGCGCTGCGGATAATGGGTTCACTGAACGGGACGACATTGGTCTGGATCGCCAAACGATCCCGGGGGGGTGTCTCGATGACCGACATATCCCGCAAGCCGAGCAGGGACATGTTGAGAGTGCGGGGGATCGGCGTTGCGCTCATCGTCAGGACATCGACCCGCCGCTTGAGCTGTTTGAGTCGCTCTTTGTGGGCGACCCCAAACCGTTGTTCCTCGTCGACGATCACCAGGGCGAGTTCCCGGAAGGTCAGATCACGGGAGAGGATGCGGTGGGTGCCGATGAGGATGTCGATCTTCCCGGCGGCTAGTTGCGTGACCACCTCTTTCTGCTCCTTCGCCGGGCGGAACCGGGAGAGCAGATCGATCGTCACTGGGAAGGCAGCGAACCGCGAGGTGAAAGTCTGGTAGTGTTGGTAGGCCAGCACTGTCGTCGGGGCGAGTACCGCGACCTGTTTGCCATCCATGACCGCCTTGAAGGCGGCCCGCATCGCCACTTCCGTCTTTCCGTAGCCAACGTCTCCGCACAAGAGGCGATCCATCGGCGTCGGCTGCTCCATGTCGCGCTTGGTGTCGGTGATGGCGGTTGCCTGATCGGGCGTCAGCTCGTGCGGGAAAGCGGCTTCAAACTCGTCCTGCCAGGGGGAGTCCCCGCTGAACGCATAGCCCGAAACGAGCTTGCGCTCCGCGTAGAGCTTGAGCAGCTCTTCCGCCATGTCCCGCATCGCCCGTTTGGCGCGGGCTTTCGTCTTCTGCCAGGCAATGCCCCCGAGCCGGTCGAGCGTCGGGGTGTGTGCCTCGGCGCTCGAATACTTCTGGACCAGGTCGAGTCGCTCAACGGGCACGTAAAGCTTGGTTCCTTCGGCAAAGGTCAGCAGCATGAACTCGCGCTTGGGCCGTGCCGTTTGCTCGGAACTCTGCCCTGTTAACCGGGCATAGATCTCTGCTGAGCTCTCTGGCCCCCCCGTATCGAGCTGCATCAACCCCTGAAACTGTGCAATGCCGTGATCGATGTGGACCACATAATCGCCGATTTTCAGATCACGGAAGTCGGAGAGAAAGGCCCCTGCCTGGGCGCGACGTGTCTTCTCCGTCCGTTTAGGCGCAACTGGTTCATCGAAGAGATCGGCTTCGGTGTAGAAGGTGATGGGCACCCGAGGAAGGGCGAAT
>JBMUAP010000119.1:0-7850 GCA_049454155.1 Blastocatellia bacterium | reverse complement strand
CTCGCCCCTCACCCCTCGCCCCTCGCCCCTCGCCCCTCTTCCCTCCCCCACAGGCCGGTTCTGGTATGGAACCAACTTTCTGACGCTGGGGGTCGGGGGCAACACGGAGCTGGCCATCACCTCCTACAATCACGGTTGGCCGCAAACACGGAATGCCTCAATTGGCGTTCCGGGTGGGAAAGCAGCCTCACGGAGCGGAACTCTCTGGAAGAAAGACTTGGACGCGGAGTCCGACCAGCAGACGGACGGAGAGATCGTCGACGGGATCAAGGTCGATGAGGACTTCGAGAATCTTGGTGTCGGTCTTCTCGGCAGGGTTGTCCGAGCGAAGGGTCTTGCGACCAAGCAGCTGACCGAGGCGGACGACCCGGCCGGGGAAGCGCCGATCCCCGTAGGCGTCGATGGTGACATAGGCGGGATCGTCGAGCTGAACGCGGCCGATGTCGAGCTCGTCGATCTCCGCCCGGACGCGCAAGCGCGAGAGGTCGCCGAGGGTGTAGATCGGTTGGAGGGCCCCCGTCTGGCTGGCGGCGACGACCTCGCCGACGCGCAGGTGGCGCCGGAGGATGACGCCACCAATCGGGGCGTGGATGACGGTCTTGCCGAGGAGGATACGGGTCGAAACGGCTCTCGCCTCGGCGAGAGCGAGTTCGGCCTGCGCGCGGGCGAGGTCCTCGTCACGCGGTGCAGCCTCGATCAGCCGCTGACGTTCGGTCATGGCGTCGAAGCGGGCCTGGGCGACTTCGAGCTGACGTTCGGCGCGTTCGACCTCCTCGCGGGCAATGTCGCCGCTGCGGAAGAGGCCGGCGCGGCGATCCCGCTCGGTCCGCATATTTTCCAGGTGGGCCTCCGCCTCCCGCGTCAACGCCTGCGCCTCGCGCCGCTCCTGCTCGCGTGAGCCATTCTGCAGCCGTTGCAGTTCGGCCTCTTTCTGGTGTACCAAGGCCTCGGCGGAATCGACTTGGGCTCGATACTCTCGCGCGTCGAGCCGGGCGAGCGGCTGGCCTGGGCTGACCTTGGTCCCCTCCTCGACGAGCAACTCGACGAGACGGCCGGGGATCTCGGCGGCGAGGGGGATCTCCTCGGAGATCGACTCGATGCGGCCAGAGGCGGAGACGACACGCTTGGCGGGAATGGCGGGGCGCTCGGCGATCGGGCGCTCTTCCTCCGTCTTCACTCCCCGACTGGCGACCGCCCAGGCGAGGGCCCCCAGCAGGACCAGTCCAGCCACCCCCATGATCAGCTTTCTCATCCCTGACGTTCCTCCCGCAAGATTCGGCCATCCTCGATCGTGACGAGCCGGTCGGCATAGGCGAGGGCGCGGCTATCGTGCGTGACAATGACGATGGCCCGCCCCTTTTCGTGGGCCAGTTCCCGGAGCAGATCGAGGATCGAGCGTCCGGTGGTTCCATCGAGCGCCGCTGTCGGCTCATCGGCGAGGATGATGCCGGGCTCTCCAGCGAGGGCCCGGGCAATCGCCACGCGCTGCTTCTGGCCTCCACTGAGATTGGCTGGCCACTGCGCCGCTTTATCGCTCAGCCCGACCCGCGCCAAGAGATCCCCAGACCGTCGCCGCGCCTCCCGCCCCCGAATGCCCTTGAGATCAAGGGCCAGCTCGATGTTCTCCTGCACTGTCAGTGCCGGAAAGAGGTTGAAGCCTTGGAAGATGAACCCGATCCGGCGCAAGCGGATGCGCGGCATCTCCCGTTCGCTCAGTCCGACGACCTCTTCTCCAGCAATGCGGACCGATCCGCTCGACGGGCGCAGAATGCAGCCCATGATCGAGAGGAGGGTCGTCTTGCCGCTTCCCGAAGGTCCCATCAGAAAGAGCATCTCGCCCTGGTGAACGGTCAGATCGACACCGACGAGGGCGTGTACCACCGCATCGCCCTCCCCGTAGCTCTTGCTGACCCCTTGGATCTCGACTGCCAGTGTCATCGGCCCTCTCATCCTTTAAAGATCATCGCTGGATCGAGTCGCGTCACCTTGTTGATCGAGACGATCGAGGCGAGTGAACACATCAGCAAGGTCAAGACGAAGAGGGCCCCGAGGATCCAGCCCGGCAGCAGGATTGCCGTCGTCGTCTGCTGGCTGATCGTCGCGACGACAAGGCTGATGGTCATGCCCACTGCATATCCGATGCCCGCGCTGATGACCGCCTGGCGCAGGATGACCCCGTAGAGATAGCGGTTGGAGGCCCCCATCGCCTTCAACGTCCCATACTCCCGCAGGTGATCCATCGTCGAGGCATAGATCGTCTGGGCGACCACTACCACGCCAACCACCAATCCGAGCAGCGCCGCGATCAGCACCGAGACGCCCGCTCCCGTTTCGAACATCCAGTAGAAGGCCTGTTGCCGGCCGAACTCTCCCGTCGTCAAGACGTCGACGTGGGTCAACCGGTCTTTGATCGCTTGCCGCACGGTTTCGGGATTGGCACCGCGTGCGACCCGGACCAGCAGAAAGAGCGTCCGATCGTTCGGCAGGCCGACGTACTGCCGCGCCCGCTCGAAGGTGGTGAAGACGGCCGGGGAGGTGGTGAAGGTCCTGATCCCGCGGGTCAACCCGACAACACGTGCGCGACGCCCCTGGATTTCGACCACCTGCCCCAGCCCGGTCACTCCCAGCTTCGACTGGTAGAGCTCGTCGATGATCACCGCGTCCGGCTGGAGGAGGTCCTCCAACCTTCCCGCAACCAGATTCCAGGGCCCGCCCATCCCTCCCTCGACCTCGGTTCCAAAGAGCATGATCGACTCTTCCGCCCCATCCGGCTTCTTCCACGTCGAGAAGCTGACCGTTTGACGCCGCGCATCGGCCACCCCGGCAATCCCAAGGGTTTGGTAGTACTTCCGCTCGCTGAAGGCGATCCCGCTCTCGAGGTTGACGACCCCTTTTGAGATCACCCAGAGATCGGCGTTCGACCGCTCAATCAGATCCGAGGTGGCACTGACAAAGCCGAGAAAGAGCCCAAACTGGATCGAGGTCAAGACGACCGAAAAGACGATCCCCACCAACGTCACCACCAGCCGAACCCGATCGTGAAACAGATTTCGCCACGCCAGCGAGGCCATCCCCTGCCCTCCCCCTACTTCATCAACCCGCGCGTCACCGTCCCGATCGTCTCCTCAATCAAGGACCTCGTCTCTCCCCAAGGAAAGTCCTGCTCGTTGATCGTGATCAACAACGAAGTGACCCCGTGAATCGCCGCCCAGACCACTTGACTGGCGACGGCGACGTCGATCTCCCGCAACAACCCCGCCTCCCGGCAGCGCTCGACCGCTCTCACCAGAAACCCGAAGGCCCGCTCTCCCATCGAGCCCTCAAAACGAGGGCTCTCCTCTTCCCGATCGCGGTTTCCCCCACTAACCATGAAGGTCAATCGATACTGATGCGGATTGCGCAGCCCAAACCGGATGTAGATCCGACACCCCTCGCGCAACCCCTCCAACGGATCCAAGCCCTTCACCTCGATCCGCTCCATCGATCGAGCCAACTTCGCGAAGGTCTGCTCACAGATCTCGTCCAGAATCTCCGACTTGTCCCGGAAGTAGAGGTAGATCGTCGTTGGCGAATACTCGATCCGCTCGGCGATCCGTCGCATCGAGACCCGCTCGTATCCCTCTTGAATGAAGAGATCGCGTGCCGCCGCCAGGATCTCCTGACGCAAGGCCTCCCGCTCCCGATCTCGTCGCTCCTTCGTCCCCATTCTTTTCTTTAGTACCTTTCTTTAGTACCTTTCAGAAAATTAACGCTGTTAAGCGTAACCGAAAAGAGAGGGGCGAGTCAAACGTGGACGAGGGGGAGGGGGCGAAGGGAATCGGATTGACCTTGGGGGAGAGTGGGCGGATAATTCACCCTGCACACGGGAGAGTCATCCCTGGATCAAGCAACGAAAGAGAGAAGCGATGAACGGCAAGCGGGTTCTGGGCCTATCCTTGATGGTGATGGCGGTGGCGGCGATCGGCTGGCCAGCATCGAGAGCGTGGCAGGAGGGGAAGAGGGATCCATTCGAGAAGACGTGGAAGCCCTTCTTCCAGGAGAACTGCGCGGGATGCCACAACGCGAAGCAGGCGGCAGGGGGATTGAATCTGGAGGAGTACCGGGAGGGGACTTCGGTCCTCGCGCACCGGGAGACGTGGGAGAGCGTCTGGCAGCGACTGCTGGCGGGAGAGATGCCCCCGAAAGGAGCGCCACGCCCGGACCCGGCAGAGGTCAAGGCGGTGACGGGATGGCTGGAAGGGGAGTTTGCGCGAGCGGATCGCGCGATGCGGCCGAACGCAGGGAGAGTGACGGCGCGGCGGCTCAACCGGGCCGAGTATGACAACACGATCCGGGATCTGTTGGGAGTCGACCTCGGCTTGGCGGAGGAGTTTCCGCAGGACGATTCGGGATACGGATTCGACACGATTGGAGACGTGCTCTCGCTGCCGCCGGTCTTGATGGAGAAGTACCTGGTGGCGGCGGAACGGGCGGCAGAAGCAGCGATCTATGGACCCGAAGTGAGGAAGCCGAGCCTCTTCCGGCTGCCGTCGCCGAACCGGAACATTATCCCCGAGCGGGAACCCCGCCACGAGTACGACCGGAGCGGATTGACATTGCCGAACGCGCTGCACCTGACGTGGCGCTTTCCGGTCGAGGCCGACTATCTGTGGCGGATCTTCCTCGGGGGAGAGCGCCCAGCGGCCTCGGATCCGATCGAGCTGGTACTCTGGATCGACGGAGTCGAGGTCCAGACAGCGCGGTTCGACGCGGAGGACAAGGCCAGCTTCGAGGACGATCACCAGGATTTTGGGGCGATGATGCTGGAAGTACGGCAGCGGGTGCCAGGGGGGAAGCACTGGATCACGATCTCGATCCGGAACCTCTACGAGGGACTGCCGGCGTCGTACGGTGGGCCCAATCCGGCACGGCGGCCGCCGCGAGTCGTTCCCCCCTTCCGAACACCGCCGCAGGTGACGCCCGAGCGGGCAGCGGTGTTGAAGCAGCAGTACGAGGCGCGCTGGGCACGCAAGCGCCCGGTCAACCTCGCCCGAGTCAGCCGGCTCGAGATTGGAGGCCCCTACGAGGCGCGGCGTGGGCCGTCAGAAGCGAGTCGCGCGGCGGTCTACAGTTGCGGGCACGAGCAGCCGGACGCAGCGGGGCACGGGGTGGCCTGCGAACGAAAGATCCTGGGAGAGCTGGCGCGGCGGGCGTGGCGTCGACCGGTGACCGCGACCGAGCTGGCGCGGTTGCGGAGGGTCGCGGCCGAGACGCGGGCCCGTGGCGGCAGCTTCGAGGAGGGGCTCTCGGTAGCGATTCAGGCCCTGCTCGTCTCCCCGCACTTTCTCTTCCGGATCGAGCAGGATCGAGGAGCGGGGCGAGAGGGCGCAGACCTTCCGCTGTCAGACCACGAAGTGGCAACGCGGCTCTCCTATTTTCTATGGAGCAGCCTGCCGGACGCACGGCTGCGACGATTGGCGGATGAGGGGCGGCTCAACCGACCGTCGGTGCTCGAGTCGGAAGTGCGGCGGATGCTGCGCGATCCGAAGGCGCGGGCGCTGATCGAGAACTTTGCCGGGCAGTGGTTGGAGCTGCGCAAGCTCGAATCGGTCAAGCCGGACACGAAGCGGTTCCCTGCCTTCGACGAGTACCTGCGCCTCTCGATGCGCGAGGAGACAGAGACGTTCCTCGCGGCGATCCTGCGGGAAGACAGGCCGGTGACGGAGCTGATCGGGGCCGATTACAGCTACCTCAACGAGCGGCTGGCAGCCTTCTACGGGATCGAGGGGGTCAGCGGTCCGGCGTTTCGCCGGGTGGTCTTCGGGCCGGACTCCCGGCGGGGAGGGCTGTTGACCCAGGCGAGTTTTCTGACGGTCTCGTCCTACTCGACACGGACCTCGCCAGTCATGCGCGGGAAATGGATTCTCGAGAACATTCTGCATACGCCGCCTCCTCCCCCACCGCCCGGAGTGCCGGCGCTCGATGAGGAGGCGGGAGGGTCCGCAGCGACGATGCGCCAGCGGTTGGAGGAGCATCGGCGGAACCCGACGTGTGCTTCGTGCCACGCGCGGATGGACCCGCTCGGGTTTGGGCTGGAGAACTTCGACGCCGTCGGGCGATGGCGGACGCGCGATGGTGAGGCGGCGATCGATGCCTCCGGAACGCTCCCGGATGGGCGATCGTTTGAGGGGCCGGACGCCCTGCGCAAGATCATCCTCGCTGAGCGCGAGGCCTTTGTCACCGGCCTGGTCGAGAAGCTGCTGACCTATGCGCTCGGACGTGGGCTGGAGCGGACAGATCGCCCAGTGGTCCGATCGATCGCCAAGCGAACTCTCGCCGAGGGGGCCCGTCCGACAGTCTTGATCTCCGAGATCGTTCGCAGCCTGCCGTTCCGGTATCGGCGGATGGAGAGCAGTCAACCGCAACAGACCGCAAGGAGGGAGCCGTGAGCAGGATCATCACCCATCAGCATCTTTCACGCCGGGCCGTGCTGCGCGGGCTTGGGGCCACGATCGGGCTGCCCCTGCTCGACGCCATGGTCCCGGCGCTCGGCACGGGTACGCGCAAGGTGGCCGCAGCCAGCCAAGGGGTAGCGCGACTGGCGTTCGTCTATGTCCCGAATGGCATCGTCATGGAGCACTGGACGCCGGCGACGACCGGGCGCGACTATGCGCTGCCAAGGATCCTCGAACCCCTCGCCAAGCTGCGCGAGGAGGTGCTGATCCTCTCCGGGCTCGATGACTACAATGGAAAGGCGCTCGGGGACGGTGCGGGGGACCACGCACGGGCGGGGGCCTCGTTCCTCACCGGGGTGCATTGCAAGAAGACGGCAGGAGCCGACATTCGCGGGGGCGTCTCGGCCGACCAGATCGCGGCGCAGCTTCTGGCAGGACGGACGCGCTTCGCGTCGCTGGAGATCGGCTGCGAGGACTCGCGCACGGTCGGCAACTGCGATTCTGGCTACAGTTGCGCCTACACCAACAGCCTCTCGTGGCGCACGCCGACGACCCCGATGCCGCCGGAGATCAACCCGCGGCTGGTCTTCGAGCGGCTCTTCGGGGCAGAAGATCCGAGCCTCCCGGCGGAGGTGCGGGCACGCCGCCGGGCGAGCCGGCGCAGCATCCTCGACCTTGTCCGGGAAGAGACGAACGGACTGACCCGCCGCCTTGGAGCCGCCGACCGGCGCAAGATCGACGAGTACCTCTTCGCCATCCGTGAGATCGAGACGCGCATCGCCCAGGCAGAGGCCGAGGGAGTGGCCGCCCCATCGATCGAAAAGCCAGCGGGGATCCCGACCTACCTGACCGAGTATGCTGGGCTGATGTACGACCTCCTGACCCTGGCGTTCCAGGCAGACCTGACCCGGATCGCGACCTTTGTCCTCTCGCGCGAGGGGAGCATGCGGGTCTACCCGGAGATCGGCATCCCCGATCCGCACCACCCCCTGACCCACCACATGAACAACAAGGAGTGGATCGAGAAGGTGATCCGGATCAACCGCTACCACCTCGAGCTGCACACCGCCTTCCTCGAAAAGCTGCGCTCGATACCGGATGGAGACGGGACGCTGCTCGACCGGTCGATGATCGTCTACGGCAGCGGGCTGAGCGATGGAAACCGCCACCTCCACGAACGCCTCCCGATTCTGCTCGCCGGCCGTGGGAATGGACAACTGACGCCGGGGCGACATGTCGAGTACCCCGACGGAACGCCGGTCACCAACCTCTACCTCTCGCTGCTGCAGCGCTTGGGGGTCGAACCGGAGAAGATCGGAGACAGCACGGGCCGGCTTGCTTATCTCTAGGGGCGAGAGGGTAGGGGCGAGGGACGAGGGGTGAGGGGCGAGGGGCGATTGGGTGCGCGGACCTCTG
>JBMUAP010000118.1:0-7877 GCA_049454155.1 Blastocatellia bacterium | reverse complement strand
ATGATCGTGCGAATGATCGTGCGAATGATCGTGTGAATGATCGTGCGAGTGCTCGTGCGAGTGCTCGTGGGAGTGGCCGTGGGAGTGCTCGTGCTGGTGGGAGGAGAGAATCACATCGAAATGGGTCGAGGAGATTCCGCAGCGATCGACCCGTTGCCGTTCCAGGTGGTAGCCCTCGATCCCCAGTCGGGTCAGTTCGCGCGAGAGCGCCTCGAAGTCGAGCCCGAGATCGAGCAGGGCACCGAGAAACATGTTGCCGCTGATGCCGGAGAAGCAGTCGAGATAGAGGATCCGTCCCATGGTCTTGCCGATCGATCAGAAGGTTCCGGCGATGATGGTCGTCGCCACTTCAGGGTGAAAGTAGGTCTGGATCGCGGCGTTGACCTGCTCGCGCGTCATTGCCTTGACCAATCCAGGAAAACGATCGAGGTAGTCCTCGCCGAGGCCGTAGAGTTCGATGCTCGAGAGCTGGCTGGCGAGGCCCCCGTTGGTGGCCAGTCCGACGATGAATCCGCCGGCGATCGACGACTGCTCGTCCTCCAGCTCCGAGGGGCGAATGCCTTCGCGGATGAACTCTCCCAGAATTTGATGGGTCGTCTCGATCGCGAGGTCGATGTTCTCCGGCGAGACGGTCACGCCGATCGTGAAGGGGCCATCGGCAATTCCCGATTCGCTGAAACTGGAATTGATGCCGTAGGTCAGTCCCATCTCATCCCGCAAGACGAGGCCGAGTCGCGACGAGATGGTCGATTGACCGAGCGCCCGGTTGGCAATCATCGCCGCGAGGTAGTCTGGATTGGTCCGCCGCAGGCGAGAGGCGTGGCCAATGACGATGTCGCAGTTGGCCTTGTCCCGCATGAGGATCGATTCACGATGCGGTTGTCGGCTCAACTCGGTCAAGGGCAGTTCATAGCTCGGAGGCGGGGCTCCGCGCCATCCTCCGAACGCCCCCTCGACCTGATCGCGGACCGCCTCCGCCTGCACATCGCCGACGATGGCCAGGATGAGCGACCCGGTTCCATAGTGAGATTCATAGAATCGACGGAGATCTTCGACCCCGATCGATTCGATCTCGCGGATCAACTGCTCGCCATCGGGGCGGTGAAAAGGGTGACGGGGGGGGAAGACGATCTGGGTCATCCGCTCGTAGGCGCGGACTCGCGTCTCATCCTGATCTTCACGAATGCCCGCGATGACCCGCTGTTTCAGCTTCTCCAACTCCTCCGCGGGAAAGGTCGGATGGCGCATCTCCTCGCTCATCGTGCCGAGGATCAGGCCGAGATCGCTGCTGAGAGACTGCCCGCTGACCGAGACGGTGAACGTGTTCGAGGAGAAGCTCAGCCGCGCCCCGGCCGATTCGAGCTCCTCAGCGATCTCCAGTTTGCTGCGCGCCGCCGTGCCCTTGTTGAGCATCGTCGCTGTCAGGCTCCCCAATCCATCCTTCCCGGGGGGATTGAAGATCTCTCCTCCGAGAAAGGTTCCCGACAAGGAGACGGTCGGATTTGCGTGATTCTCCAGCACCAAGAGCCGGATTCCGTTCGACAATGTGTAGCGCCGCGTGCGCGCCGCCAGGGAATGGTCCTGCGTCATGATTCTTGCCGCTCTTCCTTCGGAATAAAGTATCCGACTGTCCGCTGATCTTCGACAAAATAGGTACGAACGACCCGTTGGAGATCTTCCGAGGTCACTGCCGCCACCTTGCGTGGCAGGTCAACATAGAGTTTCCAGTCTGAGACCCCCTCCGACTCGCCGAGAACACTGACGACTCCAAACGGACTGTCGCGGAGATAGATCATCTGGGTCCGGACCATGTTCTTGACCTTCTCCAGCTCCCGTTCCGGAATCGGATCGCTCTTCAATCGCTCGATGACTTGATAGGTCGCCTCTTCCGCGGCGGCGTGGGCCGTTCCTGGGGCCAGGGTCAGATCGATCGTGAAGAGCCCTGGATCGAGGAATTGATAGGCCTGCGCCCCGACGTCGACCGCGAGCTGGGTCTCGATCAACCCTTGGTAGAGGCGTGAGGTGACCCCCGCCGAGAGCACGTGGTCCAGCACGGTCAGGGCGGCCGCATCCGGATGGGTCGCCTCTGGCGTGTGCCAGGCCATCTCGACCAGTCCGAGTTGCCCTGCCCGTCGCAGCACGAACCGCACCTCTCCCTGTTGCGGGGGCTCGACCGTGTACATCGGAGGGATGGGTCTATCCGAAGGTGGAATTCCTCCAAAATGGGTCGCGGTCAGCTGCAGGGCCTCCTCCTCCTCAAAGTCACCGACGACGATCAAGGTGGCATTGTTGGGATGGTAGTAGGTATCGTAGAAGGCCTTGAGCTGGGAGGTCGGAATCCCCTCGACGTCTGATCGCCACCCGATTGTCGGGTGGTGATAGGGGTGTTCGCGGAAGGCCATCGCCCAGACGCGCTCGTCAAGAATCCGTCCCGGATCGTTCTCCCCCCGCTCCAGCTCGTTGCGGACGACGGTCATCTCGAGCTGCCGATCCTCATCGGCGATGAAGGAGTTGCGCATCCGGTCCGCCTCGAGGTGCATCGCCAATTCGAGCTTGTCGCTCGGCAACATCTCATAATAGCGTGTCCGGTCGAACCAGGTGTCGGCGTTGAAGACCGCGCCGTGCTTCTGCAGCACCGCCGCGATCTGGGTGCCACTCTTTTTGTTGTAGGTGGGAGTTCCTTTGAAGAGCATGTGCTCCAGGAGGTGCGTCGCTCCCGTGTGGCCCACCGCCTCGTTGCGCGAACCGACCCGGTAGACAACCATCAGCGCCACCACCGGCGCGGCACGCTGGGGCACCAGCAGGACTTTCAGACCATTCTGCTCCAGTCTATATTCCGTGATCCCTTCGTACGCAATCTCTTTTTTGAACAATGGTCTATCCCTTCTTTCCCAAGAATCGGCCCAAGAATCGGCCCAAGAATGGCTTGGTCCTCTTCGTTTTCTTCTTCATTTCAGGGGGCGTCACGCTGCGGAGGTGGCTCAAGTGAGATGGCGGCGGAGGTGGGCAAAGATCTGTTGACCATGAAATCGGCCATTTTCGATGAAGATCTTGCCGGTCTCCTTCCCCGCTTGAACGACACCGGCCAGATAGAGCCCCGGCACATTCGACTCGTTGGTCTCGGGATCGAAGGCCGGGCGGCGACTCTCGGGATCGATCGCCACGCCAGCCGCCCGCAGGAAGTCGTCGTCGGCACGGTAGCCCGTCAACGCGAAGACGAAATCGTTCGCCAGTTCCCGCTCTTCACCCGTCCGCAGGCTCTCCACGACAATCCGGTTCGGCTCGATCCGCTTGACGACGTGCTCAAAGAGCGCCCGAACCTCCCCTTTCTCGATCCGGTTCTCGATGTCGGGCAGGATCCAGTACTTGATCGTTCGGCGCAGCGCTTCCCCCCGATGGATCAACGTCACCCGCGCGCCGTGGCGATAGAGGTCAAGGGCGGCCAGGGCCGCTGAATTGGCTCCCCCGATGATGGCCACGTCCCGGTCATACCACGGATGGGCGTCGCGATAGTAGTGGGCCACCTTCGGCAGATCCTCTCCGGGGATCCCCATCCGGTTCGGCAGGTCGTAATATCCGGTGGCGATGACCACTTTGCGCGTCAGGTAGACCCGCTGGATTCCTGTCTCGACCTGCTCGGTCGCGACACGGAAGGCTCCGTCCGCCCCCTCGATCGAGAGGGCCCGCTCGTAGGAGCGAATCCGGATCTGGTAGCGCTCCGCGACCCGACGGTAATATTTGAGGGCTTCGATCCGGTTGGGCTTCTCCCGCTCGCAGACAAAGGGGAGATCTCCGATCTCGAGCAGCTCCGGGGTAGTGAAGAAGACGAGCTGGGTTGGATAGTGATAGAGGGAGTTGACCAGGCAGCCCTTCTCGATCACGACGTAATCGAGACCCGCCCGTGTCGCCTCGATCGCGCAGGCGAGGCCCGTAGGCCCTCCGCCGATGATGACGACGTCCAGTTGTGCTGGATCTTCTTCGCTCACTCCCTCTTTCCGGACTTCCCGCGGGGTCTTACACCTTCGCCATCACCTCTTCGAGGAAGAGCCGATTGGCTCGCGCGTTGGCGGCTGTCTCCTCGGCCGTCTCGCCGATCTTGCAACACTCGACCATGATCGGCCCCTCGAATCCTCCGCTCTTGAGCGTCCGAAAGACACCCGCGAAGTCGACTTTACCCGTCCCGAACTGGATCATCACATCCCCTTTGAGGGTCGCGCAATCCTTGGCACAGAACCCGCTGACGTGCTGCACGATCGGTTTGAGCTCCTCGATCGGATCCTTCCCGGTATAGTGAATGATGTTTCCCGCGTCATACCAGATCGAGAAGTTCGCGTGATTGACGGCGCGGATGGCAGCGAGAATCTCGGCCGAGGCGCTGCTTCCTCCCCCGTGCGGCTTCATCACCAGCTTGATGCCCCGCTCGGCGGCGTAGGCAGCCGTCTCGCCCATCACCTTGTAATAATGGGCGTACTCCTCGGGCTTGTCGACGCCAAAGGAGAGGGCATAGGTCAAGGAGAGGGCCTTGGCGGCGTCGATCTGTTGGCGAACCTCGGCAATCGATTCCGCCAGGTCGATGTTGTGGCGTGATCGCAGGGCTCCCATATTGGCGCGTAGACCACTCGCCGCGATCCGCTGGCGGAGCGAGGCCAGGTACTCCTCGCCGCTGCCCGGGCGGAGAAAGGGCTCCTCCCGCGTCGCGCTGAGCAGTCCTGTCACCTTGTACCCTGCCGCTTTGATCGACTGGAGCGTGGCCTCGTAGCCCCACTTGGTCCAGGGTCGGTTGAAGCAGCCGACCTCCCATTTGACCTTCGCCGCGTGGAGGGTCGAGGGAACTGTCGCCAGCGCGATCCCGCCTAGCGTCGCCTGTTCCAGAAACTCACGTCTTGTCACCGATGCCATGTCTGCCTCCTTTTCTCTTCCGTCGACGATTAGCCGCGATCTTTGCGCATGAGGGCCTCGACCTGCAGGGGGAGTCCCAGGATGTTGATGAATCCGGCAGCATCGCGCTGATCGTACCCTGCTCCCATGGTGAAGGAGGCGAGGTTCGGTTGGTAGAGCGACTGGGTCGCCGTCCGTCCTGCGACGATGAGGTTGCCCTTGTAGAGCTTGAACCGGGCGGTACCGCTCACTGGGGCCATGAGGGTCTCGACAAAGGCGTCAAGCGCCGCGCGCAGCGGTGTGAACCACTGTCCGAAATAGACGATCTCGGCGTACTTGTGGGCGAGAATCTCCTTGTAATGCGCCGACTCCCGGTCGAGACAGAGCGATTCGAGTTCGCGCAGCCCCGCCAGCAGGATCGTCCCTCCGGGTGTCTCATAGACGCCCCGGGACTTCATTCCAACCAGCCGATTCTCGACCAAGTCGACTCGGCCGATTCCGTGGCGTCCCCCAATCTCGTTGAGCCGCTCGATCAGCGGAACAGGGTCGAGTGCCTCCCCGTTGACCGAGACCGGCGTGCCCCGCTCGTAGCCGACCTCGACATATTCCGGTGTCGCGGGGGCGTTCTCTGGCGAGACGGTCAATTCGAACATCGACTCTTCCGGCTCACTCGCCGGATCTTCGAGGATCCCGCCTTCGTGTGACAGGTGCCAGATATTGCGGTCATGGCTGTAGATCTTCTCGCGGCTGGCCGTGATCGGGATCTGCCGTTCGTTGGCGTAGTCGATCGCGTCCTCGCGCGAGACGATGTCCCACTCGCGCCAGGGGGCGATCACCTTCATCTCGGGGGCCAACGCCTTGAAGGTCAGCTCGAACCGGGCCTGGTCATTCCCCTTGCCGGTGCAGCCGTGGGAGAGGGCGTCACAGCCTGTCTGACGCGCGATCTCGACTTGGCGCTTGGCAATCACGGGACGCGCAAAAGAGGTTCCGAGCAGATACTTGTGCTCGTAGACGGCCCCGGCGCGCAGCGTCGGGAAGATGTAGTCGGTAACAAACTCGTGGCGCAGATCCTCGATGTAGATCTCCACCGCTCCCGTGGCAATGGCCTTCTCCCGGAGCCCGTCGAGCTCTTCCTTCTGCCCGACATCGGCCGCGATCGCGACCACTTCACAATGATAATGCTCTTTCAACCACGGAATGATGATGGAGGTATCCAGCCCGCCCGAATAGGCCAGGGCTACCCGTTTGACCGATTGGCTCATAGTCTGCGTCTTTCCTTCCCGTCGTTCTCAAAATGGTTCCCGTTTGGAACAGGGCATTATACATCCCCCACGCTCAATCCAAAATTGATTGAACCTCTCCCCCCAACTTGCAGGGAAGGGAAGAGGCCGGGCGGCACCTTCAGCGGTGCAGCCCGTACTCAAGGCTGTCGAGGATCGCTTGCCAGGTCGCGCTGAGGATGTCCTCCCCGACTCCGACCGTGTTCCAGGAGACCTCGCCATCGCTCGTCTCGACGTGGACGCGCGTCTTGGCCGCCGTCGCCTTCTCACCGTCGAGGATGCGCACCTTGAAGTCGATCAGGTGGAAGCGCGCGATCTGGGGATAGTGCGGCAGGAGTGCCTTGCGCAACGCGAGGTCGAGGGCATGCGCCGGGCCCACTCCAAGGCTCGCCGTGTGCATCTCCTCCTCGCCTACCCGCAATCGGACGACCGCTTCCGGCTGCCCAGATGAACTGATCCAGACGCGGTATTCGATCGGATCGAAGAACTGTCGCCGGCGGCCCAGCGCACCCCACGCCAGCAATTGAAAAGACGCCTCTGCATCCTCGAACGAGTACCCCTCGTGCTCGAGTGTCTTGAGCTGGTTCAATAACCGTCGCGCCGCTTCTGGGTGACGGTTGAACTCCTCACTGAGCCCGTCGAATTTGAAGCGGATGTTGCTGACCCCGGACTGATCACTGATCAGGACCCGTGTCTCATTGCCCACCAACGCCGGGTTGATATGCTCGTAGGTCTCCCGTGCCCGCGTCACTGCCGAAACGTGTATCCCTCCCTTGTGGGCAAAGGCGCTCCGCCCGACGAAGGCGGCCCGCTCGTTCGGGACCAGATTGGCGACTTCGTTGATGTAGCGACTGGTGTGGGTCAGTCGGGCGAGCTTTCCTTCTGGCAGGCACTTCCGCCCCAATTTGAGCTCCAGGTTCGGAATGATCGAGCAGAGATTGGCGTTCCCGCAGCGCTCGCCGTAGCCGTTGAAGACTCCCTGGACGTGCGTCACTCCCGCCTCGACCGCCGCGATCGAGTTGGCCACCGCCAGCTCCCCGTCGTTGTGGCAGTGAATCCCCAGCCGGACCTGCGGGATCCTCGCGTGAACGAGCGCGACCACCTCGGCAATCTGCTCAGGCAGCCCTCCGCCGTTGGTGTCACAGAGGATGAGGGTCTCTGCCCCGGCCTCGACCGCTGCCTTCAAGGTGTCGAGCGCGTACTCCCCGTTGGCCTTGAAGCCGTCGAAGAAGTGCTCCGCATCGTAGAAGACCCGCCGTCCGCACGCCCGCAGATGGCTGACCGTGTCGGCAATCATCCGCAGGTTCTCGTCGAGCGTCGTCTTGAGCGCGATGTCGACGTGAAAGTCCCACGACTTCCCAAAGATCGTCACGATCGGAGTCTGTGCGGCCAGCAGGCTCTGGACGACCCCATCGTCGGCGGCCAACCCATCCGGACGTCGCGTGCTTCCAAAGGCGGCCAGCAGACTGGTCCGTAACGCCAATGATTTCGCCCGCTCAAAGAACTCGATGTCCTTCGGGTTTGCTCCGGGCCAGCCCCCTTCGATGTAGGCAACGCCCATCTCATCCAGCACGCGCGCGATCTTCAGCTTGTCCTCGACGGAGTAGGCCAACCCCTCCGCCTGCGCTCCATCCCGCAGGGTTGTGTCGTAGATCTCTACCGGTTGTTTGTTCATCATCTTGGTCGGCTCGTCTCGTTCTTGGTCGCTGCTGTTGCCGG
>JBMUAP010000117.1:0-7930 GCA_049454155.1 Blastocatellia bacterium | reverse complement strand
GTCCCTTTTTACGCCCACGATGGTCAACCATCGCTCAGGCATTGAGGAACGTGAGGGGATCATTATTGGTGATTCCCTTGCTTGTCGGCGGCCTGGGTCTGTTGGCGCTGGCCCCGATCACCGAGGCCGACTCTCTCGCCTACCACGTGAGTGTCGCGATTGGAATGCTCAATACCGGGGCCTTTCCCTCGGCTCCGGAATGGTTTCAAGGTCGTCTTGCTGGTGCCGGAGAGGTCCTCATCGGCCTTGGTCTATCGATTGGCGCTGAGCAGTTCGGCTCCTTGCTCCAGTTCCTTGGCTTGGTTGGAATCATCGGGATCCTGCGGCATGGTGGATGGTCCGACCAGAATCGGCAGATCCCGGTCCTGCTGGTGCTGCTTTCTTGTCCGGTGCTTATTCCTCACGTCACTTCCCCCAAGCCTTTTCTCTTGCCGATCGCCATGACGACGACAGCTCTCTTCTTGGCGATAACCTTTCTCCATCGCGGAGATCAGCTGGCGAAGAGCGACCGTCGCGTCGAGATCTATCTTTTGGTCTGTCTGTTGGTCATGACGGCATCAACCAACAAGTTGAATTTTCTGTTGAGTAGTGGACTGGTTGGCCTGATGGCTTTTGGGATCATGTGGCGCCAAGGCCTTGGTTGGGCCGCCACTGGTTGGGGATTGGCAGGATTTGGGATGATCATGCTCCCCCCCGCTCTCTGGAAGAGCGCGCATTTTGGTGGCGCATTGTGGGAGGCGATGTTGACTCCTTTTCCTGGGCAGTGGCCGGGAAGTGGTGCCTTCCACACTTATCTGCTGTCTTATCGCGACTCAACGTGGCCCTTTCCATTGTCCCTGGTGATTCCCGAAGGATTGGGAACGATGACGACCGTTCTCGGGGTTGCCCTCTTCGCGATGATCTTGGTTCCTCGCGCAATTCGCGAAGCAGGACCCAGCAGAATTTTCGCGTCCTTGTCGCTGATTGTGGCGCTGGTTGCGTCTTTTCTGGGCCAGAGGACCAGTCGCTTCTACCTCGAGCCGTTGATCTGGTTGCTGATGGCGCTTCTGGCTTGGGCGCCGACACGGAGGTTCCACATTCCCTCGTGGTTGAAGGTATCAATGTACGGCCAAGTATTGGCGAGTGCGGTAATGATCACCACGGGTATTGCCACGCTCTCTACCGGTGCCTTGTCAAACCGCCTTCGGCAAGACGTGATGATGCGTCGCGCTTCTGGTTATCAAGCCATGAACTGGGTCGACCAAGTTGCGCCTGTGGATGCACGGATCATCTCCAGCTCTCGCTCGATTGGACTTCTGCCTCGCCATCCCATCTCTTATGACTGGGACTCCTATGTCAAAGGCGATGCCGATCGGGCAGTTTACAAGGCCCTTGTTGCGCGTCAATGTCCGAATTATTTCCTCGTCGAGATGGAAGTTGGACAGAAGCCGTCCATACCAAAGGAAACATTCTACGTCGCGGCAGGTCCAGTAACAATCCATGCAGCAACACGCAACCCGTTCAACTCGGGCAGCAAGTCGCAGGCTTGGCTTCTGGGACTCACCCAGCCGCCCTGCGAAAATGGAAAGAGATCAAAGGAGTCAGATCTCTGATTTCGATGGTGGGATGAATATTTGATCTGGTTGAAACAAGTTAGCGAGCAACAGCAGCTATTAGAATCAATTGCAAGTCCGACGAGTCACGAAAGTTGAAATCCACAAGGACTCCCTTGTCGCAGGAATCGTTGTCATCCGTTTGCGCGCGGGGGGCCTTCCCAATCGTGTCGACCGAGGATCACCTCACAAAGAGCCACCGATGACGGGCCAAGCCCATCCGGTCATAACTGGCAGGGACAAGAGCGTATGAGCACTATCGAAGCAATCGCCAATCAAGAGTACAAATACGGTTTCGTGACCGACATCGAGTCAGAGACGATCCCCCGAGGGCTCAATGAGGGGATCATCCGGACCATCTCCGCCAAGAAGAATGAACCGGAATGGATGCTTGAGTGGCGGCTCAAGGCCTACCGTCATTGGTTGACAATGACCGAACCCGAATGGGCCGCCGTCTCCTACCCGAAGATCGATTACCAAGACATCATCTACTACTCGGCGCCAAAACCGAAAGAGAAGAAGCAGAGTCTCGATGAGGTCGATCCCCAACTGCTCGACACCTTCGAGAAGCTGGGAATCCCACTGCACGAACAGAAGATGTTGGCCAACGTCGCGGTCGACGCCATCTTCGATAGCGTCTCGGTCGCGACGACGTTCAAGGAGAAGCTGGCCAAGGAAGGGGTTGTCTTCTGCTCCTTCTCGGAAGCGGTTCACGAGTACCCCGAGTTGATTCAGAAGTACATTGGGTCGGTCGTGCCCTACACCGACAACTTCTTCGCTGCGCTCAATTCCGCGGTCTTTTCGGATGGGTCTTTCTGTTACATTCCGAAGGGAGTCCGTTGTCCGATGGAGCTCTCCTCCTATTTCCGCATCAACAACGCCGAGTCAGGACAGTTCGAGCGCACCTTGATCGTCGCCGAAGAGGGAAGTTACGTCAGCTATCTCGAAGGCTGTACCGCGCCGAAGTTCGACAAGAACCAGCTGCACGCCGCAGTGGTTGAGTTGGTGGCGCTCGACCACGCCGAGATCAAGTATTCGACGGTGCAGAACTGGTATGCGGGAGATGAGGAGGGGCGTGGGGGAATCTACAACTTCGTGACCAAGCGAGGGAAATGCGCCGGAGCACACTCGAAGATCTCGTGGACCCAAGTCGAAACGGGGTCAGCGATCACCTGGAAGTACCCAAGCTGCATTCTGCAAGGGGATCACTCGATCGGTGAGTTCTACTCGGTCGCCCTGACGAATCACCTGCAGCAGGCCGACACCGGGACCAAGATGATCCACGTCGGGAAGAATACCCGGAGCCGCATCATTTCAAAGGGAATCTCGGCAGGCAGGTCGACGAACAGTTACCGCGGACTGGTCAAAGTTCTCCCCAAGGCGGAGAATGCGCGCAACTTTTCGCAGTGCGACTCGCTGTTGTTCGGCAGTCGCTGCGGCGCAAACACTTTTCCCTACATTGAGGGCGGGAATCAGACGGCTCGGATTGAGCATGAAGCGTCGACCTCGAAGATCAGCGAAGAGCAGATCTTCTATTTCAACCAACGCGGAATTTCGACCGAGGATGCCGTCAACATGATCATCAACGGCTTCTGCAAGGAGGTCTTTCGCGAGCTGCCGATGGAGTTTGCCGTCGAGGCGACGCGTCTCCTCGGATTGAAGCTGGAAGGCAGTGTCGGCTAGAAGATTGACGAGGCACGCGGCCGACGATCCCCGTATTTTTCGGGCTCCAGGCGTGACGGGTGCCGATGGAACTACAACCTCTCCCCTTGATGGGTGACCAGACGGAAGAAGAAGGCGATGAACGACAAGATATCAGAGATCGAAGCAATCCTCCCACCGGTGCCAGAGGCTGCCGGAAACTATGTTCACGCCGTGCGGACAGGGAATCTTCTCTACCTCGCGGGCAAGGGGCCAACGGCCACTGGCAAGGTGGGTGCCGAATACACCCTCGAAGAAGGGTACCAGTTCGCCCGTGAGACCGGAATGCTCTTGCTGGCCGTGCTCAAGCAGGAGCTGGGGACCCTGCGCCGGGTTCAGCGCGTCGTCAAGGTGCTGGGCATGGTCAACGCCACACCGGACTTTGGGGATCACCCCAAGGTGATCAATGGATGCTCGGACCTCTTTGTCGAGGTCTTTGGAGATCGCGGACGGCACGCGCGGTCGGCGGTAGGAATGGGTTCCCTCCCGCACAATATCCCGGTCGAGATCGAAGCGATCTTCGAGGTGACCGAGGAAATAGAGGCTCCGTGATTGGAGAATCGACGGGAATTTCAGGGGCCATTGCCGAAATGAGCCGCCAGAGAGACAGTCATACCGCATTGAACGAGGGAAGGAGAGGCACCGTGTTAGAAATACGCGATCTTCACGCGACGATTAACGGAAAAGAGATCCTGCGAGGGTTAAGTTTGAGCGTGCGAGCCGGAGAGATCCACGCCATCATGGGGCCGAACGGATCGGGCAAGAGCACCTTGGCCAAGGTGTTGGCGGGCCACCCCTCCTACGAGGTGACGGGCGGCGAAGTGCTCTTCGAGGGGCGTAATTTGATGGATCTGGCGCCGGATGAGCGGGCCCGCCTGGGCGTCTTTCTCGCCTTCCAGTATCCAATCGAGATCCCCGGGGTGAGCAACGCCAACTTCCTGCGGATGGCCTACAACGAAAAGGCCCGCTACGAAGGCCGGGAGGAGCTCGACCCCCTCGAGTTCGATGATCTGCTTCGGGAGAGGATGAAGGTGGTCGAGATGGAGCAGCGCTTCATCGACCGGGCGGTCAACGAGGGGTTCTCAGGGGGAGAGAAGAAACGGAACGAGATCCTGCAGATGGCGGTGCTCAACCCGAAATTGGCGATTCTGGATGAGACCGATTCGGGACTCGACATCGATGCGCTGCGGATCGTCGCGCACGGCGTCAATCAGCTTGCCACGCCGGACAATGCGATCATTCTCGTGACGCACTACCAACGGTTGCTGACCTATATCGAGCCGCATTACGTGCACGTCCTCTACCAGGGGCGGATTGTCCGCTCTGGGGGCAAGGACCTGGCGCTTGAACTCGAAACGAAGGGGTACGATTGGATTCGTGCCGCCGTCGCCGGGGCCTAACAACTGGAACCGGGAGAGGAGGAACAAGAGAGATGCACCAAGCGGCCAAGGAGAAAGAGAACTATTCATCGGCGTGTCGTGCCTTCGCCAAGACACGCGAGGGGCGTGACCCTGCCTGGTTACGAAAGTTTCGGGAAGATGCCTATGCTGCCTTTCAGCGGCTGGATTTTCCGACCACCCGAGAGGAAGCGTGGAAATCGACCAATGTGGCCCCGCTTCTCCGGATTCCCTTTCGGCAGCTCTTCGATCTGGTCCCAAACTTTTTGCCGACGGGTTTGATCGAGGAGCGGACTCTGACGGAGACGAGGCAGAGCCGTATCGTCTTCATCAATGGGATCTTTGCACCGGAACTCTCGCGGCTGGATGGGATTCCGGAACGGGTGCTGGTCAAGAATTTCAGCGAGTTGGACGAGGAAGAGCGGTCCATTCTCCAGCACCACCTGGGGAAGCAGGCCTCTTGGGAAGAGGATGCGTTTGTGGCGCTCAACACGGCGCTGCTCGGAGATGGTGCGTTGGTCTACCTGCCACGCGGGCGGGTGGTAGAGTTGCCGATTGAGATCCTCTACCTGACGACCTCGGAGGAGCCGATCGTTTCGTACCCACGAGTCTTGGTGGTGGCAGAAGCCGGTTCGATGGCGACCATCGTCGAGCGGTATAGTTCGCGATCCTCCAATGTCTACTTCACCAACGCGGTGACGGAGGTGGTGCTTGGGCAAGACGCCTCGCTAACCCACTATCGCCTGCAGTTGGAGAGCAATCAGGCCTATCACCTCGGAACGACACGGGTAGCGCTGGCCCGCCAGAGCCGCTACGAATCCTTTGCCGTGTCGCTGGGGAGCGGGCTCGGCCGGCACAGCCTGACGGTCTCGCTGGCGGGAGAGGAGGCCGAGGCGAAGCTCGATGGACTCTATGTGGCGACGGGGCATCAGCACCTCGATCACCACACCGAACTCGACCACCGCTCCCCCCATTGTCGAAGCGATCAGTACTACAAAGGAATGCTCGACGACCAGGCGCGGGCCATCTTCAATGGCAAGGTGCTGGTCCGGGAAGGGGCCCTGCTGACCGATGCCCGGCAGCTCAACAAGAATCTGCTCCTCTCGACTTCCGCGAAGGTCGACACGCGCCCACAATTGGAGATTCTTGCTGACGACGTCAAGTGCGCCCACGGAGCAACGATCGGTCAATTGGAGGAAGAGGAGCTCTTCTACCTCGCCAGCCGTGGGATTCCGCCGCGACGGGCCAAGGCCCTGCTCACCTATGGTTTTGCCGAGGACCTGATTGGCCGGCTTCGCATCGGGTCGCTCCGCGAGGAGCTCGATCGAATCGTCCTCGACAAATTGCATCAAAGCCTGGAGGGAGAGTCGGCATGAAAGGTGCGGTCAGCGAAACACAGCCTCTTTGGGAGAGAGCAACGCCGTTCGATATCGAGCGGATCCGGGCGGACTTTCCCATCCTCGGAAAAGTGATCAAGGGACATCCCCTGGTCTACCTTGACAGCGCGGCAACGACGCAGCGACCGACAGTGGTGATCGAAGCCGTCGATCGCTTCTATCGGGAGCAGAACGCCAATGTCCATCGGGGAGTCCATCATCTGAGCGAGGTGGCGACCCGCGAGTTTGACTCGGCCCGGGTCAAGATTCAGCGCTTTCTCAACGCTGCCGAATCGCATGAGATCATTCTGACCCACGGGGTGACGGAGAGCATCAACCTGGTCGCCCACTCTTACGGAGCAAAGTTTGTCGGGGCAGGTGACGAGATTCTGCTGACGACGATGGAGCACCACTCGAACATCGTGCCGTGGCAGATGCTGGCGGAGCGGACCGGGGCGAAGGTGCGGGCCATTCCGATCGATGAGCGGGGCGAAGTCCGCCTGGAAGAGTACGAGAAGATGCTCCATCCGGGCGTCAAACTGGTCGGAGTCGTCCACATCTCAAATGCGCTCGGCACCATCAACCCCGTGCGGACGATGATCGAGATGGCTCATCGTCACGGGATCCCAGTGCTGGTCGATGGGGCCCAGGCGACGCCTCACATCAAGGTCGACGTCCAGGCGCTCGATTGCGACTTCTACGCCTTCTCTGGACACAAGCTCTGTGGTCCAACGGGGGTTGGAGTCCTCTACGGAAAGACACGCTGGCTCGAAGCGATGCCGCCATTCCTCGGGGGAGGCGACATGATCCTCTCAGTCAGCTTCGAGAAGACGACCTACAACGCCCTGCCCTACAAGTTTGAAGCGGGAACACCGCCGATTGCCAGCGTCATCGGGCTGGGCGCAGCAATCGACTACGTGAACTCGCTCGGATTTGAGCAGATCACGGCCTACGAGAAGGACTTGCTTGACTATGCGACAGCGACAGTCGGCGCGATCCCGGGGCTGCGGATCATCGGAACCGCACGGGAGAAGGCGGGGGTGCTCTCCTTCCTTCTCGACGAGATCCATCCCCACGACATCGGGACGCTCCTCGACCAGGAGGGGGTTGCCGTCCGGGCCGGCCACCACTGTGCACAACCAGCGATGAAGTTCTTCGGCGTTTCCGCGACGACACGGGCGTCGTTTGCCTTCTACAACACGCGGGAAGAGATCGACGCTCTCGCCAATGCCCTTCACAAAGTCAAACAGATCTTCAGCCTGTAAGGGTGGGGGAGACGAGGAGAGAGTACGGGATAGCGCCCGCCGAACCGGGCCAATGGAATGCTTATGGCAGAGAGCAGCGAACTGTATCAACAGGTGATTCTGGACCACAACCGCAAGCCGCGGAACTTTGGGGTCCTCCCGACGGCCAATCGCGAGCAGCTAGGGCACAACCCACTCTGCGGCGATGAGCTGACCGTCTATTTAGAGATGGATGGAGAGACGATCCGGGACATCTCTTTTCAAGGGAGCGGTTGCGCAATCTCGAAGGCGTCGGCCTCGATGATGACCGCTGCCGTCAAAGGAAAGACGATCGCCGAAGCCGAGACGCTCTTCGAGGAGTTTCACCAAATGGTCAAGGGGGAGATGGATCCAGCGACGACCAATCACCACCTCGGCCGCTTGACGATCCTGGCAGGAGTTCGGGAGTTCCCGGCCCGCGTCAAGTGCGCCAGCCTCTCCTGGCACACGCTGCACGCCGCGCTCGAAGGACGGCAAGACGCGCTCCTCGTCGAAGAGTAGGTGGAGAATGGATAATGGAGAATGGAGAATGGAGAATGGAGAATGAGGTAAATGGAAAATGGAGAATTGAAGATCGGAAG
>JBMUAP010000116.1:0-7943 GCA_049454155.1 Blastocatellia bacterium | reverse complement strand
GGCACGGCCCGGGTCGACCTGACCCCACCCGCAGGCGTCGAGTTGTGGGGGTATACCAATCGATCTGGTCCCGCGGTTGGCACGCTCGATCCGCTCTATGCGCGAATTCTCGTCGTAGAGGATGGCACGCAGGCGATTGCCTTGATCGCGCTCGATCTGGGACGGCCTTTCGGCAAGCGACAGGTCGACCTGCTGCGCGAGCAGGCCCGGCGCGATCATGGGGTCAAAGACTTGATGCTGGTTGCCTCGCACACCCATTCAGGTCCGGTGATCGACGATCTGGAGGAGGGAGAGGAGGTTCCCCCCTGGGAGCGCGAAGCTTTGCGACGGATTCTCCAGGGGATTGGGCAAGCGAAGGGAAGGCTTGTCCCGGCGCGGATTGGGACGGGGATGGGGCAGGCGATCCTTGGCCACAACCGACGCGTCACCCGGCCCGACGGGAGCATCGAGATGCTTTGGCGCAACTCGACCGGACTGCAGAGCGGCCTGATCGATCCCCTCGTCAGTGTCCTCCGGATCGACCCGCTCGAAGGGCTGCCCCTCGCCATCCTCGTCCACTATGCCTGCCACCCAGTCATCTTCGGACCGGACCACCTCCAGTACTCTGCCGACTTCCCAGGGGCCATGGCCGAGACCATCGAGAAGGCCTACGGGAGTCCGACCCTCGGCTTCTTCCTGCAGGGAGCCCCGGGCGACATCAACCCGCTGCTCGACAAGACGACGCTGGCCGAGAATGCGGTAGCGCTCAAGCTCGAGGTTGGACACGCGCTGGGAAGAGAGGCGCTGCGCGTCGCCCGGTCGATTGTCACGGAGATTCCCGCCACTCCCCAGATCGGCTTTCTTCGCGAGGAGATGCGCTTTCGGAACCGGTGGGACGTCGAGAAGCTCCAGGCGCAACTTCCGCTCGCCTTTGGGCCACGGCTGGCGGCACGCTATCGTCGCTACCTGACGGAGTGGATCACCGCCCCGGTGACGACCCTGCTTCTCAACCGTCAGATCGCCATTGTCGGCCTGCCGGGCGAGCCCTTTGTCGGGTTGCAGCTCCTGCTCAAGCAGCGCTCTCCCCTGCCGGTGACGTTGATGACCGGGTACACCAATGGCTATGTCGGCTACTTTCCGACCTTGCGGGATGCTGTCGCCGGCGGCTATGGCGCCAACACGATCGTTACCCGGGTCGAGGTGGGAGCCGGAGAACGGATGGTCGATCGCGGATTGATCCACCTTCATCGGCTCCTGGGGAATCTCCCCTGAGTCCCTCTTTCCCTTCTGATCTTTCCAGAGGAGAGTTTTGCCATGAGATTTCGTCGCCCACTCCTGCCCCTGTTGTGCTTGTTGGTCGCCGGTCTTGCGTTCCTTCCCCGCGTTGCCTCCGCGCAAGAGGCTCCATCCGACCGCATCGAAACGTGGCGAGGAAAGACAGTTCTCGTCTTCTCGCCGCACCCCGATGACGACCTTTTCGGTGCCGGTGGGACGCTCGCCCTCCTCGCCCGCAACGGGAATCGCGTCATCATTGTCCTTTATACCAACGACAACAAAGGGTCCTTCGACCTCGAGATGACCAGTGAGCGGCTCGCACGCATCCGCAAGGCGGAGGAAGAAGCGGCAATGGGGCTCCTCGGCATTCCCAAGGAGAACATTCATTGGATGGGCTACGAGGATGGAGAGCTTGAATATGCCGAGCCCAAGATGCTCTGCGGGCGCGCGGCAAAGTACATTCGCCAATTCCGACCGGACGTCGTCTTCAGCATCGATCCGGGTGAGTGGTATGACCGCTGGCACAAGACAGACCACCGGATGGCGGCCTTCAACACCGCCGACGCGATTCGCGCTGCTGAATTTCACCTCTACTACCCAGAGCACCTGCTGGTCGATGGCCTCGCGCCGTACAAAGTTCCCCTGATGATGTTCTATTACGCGGAGTCAGAGGCCAACTACTGGGTCGACATTACGGAAGTGATCGATCTCAAGGCGGAGGCGGTCAGCCGTCACGTCAGTCAGTTCGAGCCCTCCATCAGCCGGTATCGTCCCGATTGGGAGCCTGGGACGCTGCGCCAGTTTCTACAAGGGGTCAAGGCGCGCGCGACACAGCGCAATGGTCGCTATGTCGAGGCCTTCCGCCGCGCCACCGGCTTCAACCCGCGTTGAGCGGCGAAACGGCACGTACCTGCTCACGGCAAAGAAGGTCGGGAAGTGGGCTGGCAACGTCAGAACGGAAGAGATGATTGCACCACCGAGGCACAGAGGTCACCGAGAAGAAGATTTGGAAGTGATCTGCGTCAACAACCCACCAACGTCTGAACGGAAGACATCATTGCAGCAGAGAGAGGTCACCGAGAAGAAAATAGGATACCTTGAAGTTCGTCAATGCCAAGGGTAGTTACTGAACTTCTTCTCGATGATCTCTCGGTGGTGCAATCATCTCTTCCTCACTGTGAGTAGTTACAAAGGCACGGGGGTGGGGGCTACCGGCTGAGCCAGCCGCCGTCGACCGCCAGGATGTGACCGTCCAGGTAGTCACTGGCAGGCGAGGCGAGAAAGACGACGGCACCCGCCAAGTCGTCCGGCTCTCCCCATCGTCCTGCCGGGATCCGTTCGAGAATCTGCCGGTTTCGCGTCTCGTCCTGTTGCAGAGCGGCCGTGTTGTCTGTCCGCATATAGCCCGGAGCGATGGCGTTGACGTGCACCCCCCGGGAAGCCCACTCATTGGCGAGGGCCTTGGTCAGCTGGGCGACGCCTCCCTTGGCGGCGGCATAGCCGGGGACCCGAATGCCTCCTTGAAACGAGAGCATCGACGCGATGTTGACAATCTTTCCCGAGCCGCGCTCGAGCATGTGACGCCCAGCGAGCTGGGAGAGCCGGAACATGCTCGACAGGTTGACTTCGAGCACCAGATCCCAGTCTTCCCAGGAGTGATCTTCGACGGGCCCACGACGAATCATCCCTGCGTTGTTGACGAGGATATCGAGCCGACCAAAGCGTGCCAGCGTGGCGGCAACCAGCTCGCCTGGGGTCTCGCGGGCGGCGAGATCGCCGCTGATGGCGAGACTCGCCCGGCCTGAGGCCGCGACCCGTTCTGCGGTCTCATCCGCGCGGCGAGAATTTCCGTGGCAGGCCACGTCGGCCCCTGCTTCGGCCAGTGCCACCGCCATCGCCGCTCCCAGCCCGGCGGAAGCGCCCGTCACCAAAGCCACCTTTCCATCCAATCGAAATCGATCGAGGATCATCCCCTAGTCCCTCCTGCAAACCCCTCTCTCAACTGCCAAAAGCGGAGCCGGAAGAGGAACGCTGCTTCTCGGCAGCCGATCCATTCCGTGCTCCGCTTTGCACTCTCCCGCAAGAAGACCCCACTTCCTGTGTCGATCGGAAGGCTATTTTTTGCGGACCGCTTTCCAGGTGCCGGAGAATCCACCGGCTTCCCACTTCCCAGCCATCTCATCGGTCCCGACCCGCTTGCCCGTCAACGGGATCGGTCCCTGTCCCTGGTAGGTGGCGGTCAAGTTGACGACATCGGGATCCTTGACCTCGATCTCGACGATGTTGAGATCGCCACCTTCCGGGACCGACGTCTTGAGGGTCCCATCTTGATTGGCAATGACCATGCTGAAGCTGAACTCCCCTTGGCCATCCGCCACGATCGTGGTCTGGTAGGTTCCCTCGAGGCTCCCCGCTGCGGGAGCGGAAGAAGCGGCGGCCGCAGGAGCATCAGTCGCAGGTGCTTCCGCGGCTTCCTGGATGGCGAGCCATTTTCCGGCCATGTCACCGGCTTTCCACTCCCCTGTGATCTTGCCTGCGTCAAACTTCCCGGCGATCACCACTGGCGTTCCCTCGACATCCGAGGTGATCGTCACTTGGTTCTCGGCGTCCACTGTGACGCTGGAGACCTGGAAAGGCATCGGGGAGTCCTTGATCGACCCTTTCCACTTCTCTCCATCCTGCTCGAGCATGATCTGAAATTTGATCTCACCCAATTCCGGGCTCGACGCTGTCACGGCATACTTCCCGGCAACGGGGTGCGAGGATTGCGCCATTGCACCCGCTCCCGCCAAGAGCATCACCGCCATCCACATTCCCATCTTCGCGCACAGACCTTTACCCATAAACTTGCCACTCCTTTTCTTTGACTCTATTCGCGGCGTCACTCGGGTTCGAGCGATCCCGGTCGATTCTCCATTGAACCTCTATTCAGCAACCCAGGAGAGAACTACGTCGTCCCAGTCAGGTTCCTTGGCCATTTCGGTTCACTTGGCCTGACCTGTGACGTATCTTCTCGCCCTTCTCGCAGGTTGTCTTCGTGGACGGGAGCTTGTGCGGGTTGGGAACGCAAGATCGACTTGGCCAACCGTGGCAGGCTTCCCGCCTGGAAAGGTGCCCCGACCCGATCGAGTCTACAATTGCCCCCAAGGGAAGACAAGAGGGTATTCTTGCCTCCCCACCCTTCTCGCCAAGACACGCGAAACGTCCTGCCAACTCTTGCGTTACTTCTTCTCCGTTATCCGCATTCCATAGAAAGAACGATAGACAAAGAAGAGAGAGAGCACGAAGAAGGCGCCGGCTAAGAGGTGGCTGATGGTGGTTCCATTCTCACTGGTGCTCCGCAGCAGCACCGCCAACTCGACGGCCAGCAGTCCAAAGAGTGTCGTAAACTTGATGACCGGGTTGAGCGCCACCGACGAGGTGTCCTTGAAAGGATCGCCAACCGTGTCCCCCACAACGCACGCCTCGTGGAGCGGCGTACCCTTCTGCTTCAATTCGACTTCGACCACCTTCTTGGCGTTGTCCCACGCCCCTCCGGCATTGGCCATGAAGATCGCTTGGTAGAGACCGAAGATCGCGATCGACATGAGGTAGCCGATGAAGAAGTACTCCTCGACGAAGGCGAAGGCCAGCGATGAGAAGAAGATCGTCAGGAAGATGTTGAACATCCCCTTCTGGGCGTATTGGGTACAGATCTCGACGACCCGCTTGCTGTCGGTGACCGAGGCCTTTTCGGCACCGTCCAAGCGGATGTGGTCGCGAATGTACTCGACGGCCCGGTAGGCACCCGTGACGACCGCTTGAATCGAAGCCCCGGTGAACCAGTAGATGACGGCGCCACCGACGATCAGTCCAAGCACGAAGGGAGCGTGCAGGAGGGAGAGCTTGTCAACGTTCGATTGCAGGCCGTCCGTGAGGGCCATGATGATCGAGAAGATCATGGTGGTGGCCCCGACCACCGCCGTTCCGATCAGAACCGGCTTGGCTGTTGCCTTGAAGGTGTTCCCGGCGCCGTCGTTCTCTTCCAGGAGATGCTTGGCGCGATCAAATTGAACGTCGATCTGGAAGTCCTTCTTGACCTCGCCCTCGATACCGGGAATCTGCTCGATTAGCGAGAGTTCGTAGACCGACTGGGCATTGTCCGTGACGGGACCATAGGAGTCGACGGCGATGGTTACCGGGCCCATTCCGAGGAACCCAAACGCGACGAGTCCAAAAGCGAAGACGGCTGGCGCGACCATCAACACTCCGAGCCCCTGCAGGCTGACGAAGTAGGCGATCGCCATCAGCACCGTAATGCCGATTCCCAGCCAGTAGGCAGAGAAGTTCCCAGCGACTAACCCCGAGAGGATGTTGAGGGACGACCCACCCTGCTTGGAGGCGGTGACCACCTCGCTGACGTGGCGCGAGTTGGTCGAAGTGAAGACCTTGACCAGCTCCGGAATGATTGCTCCCGCGGCTGTTCCGCACGAGATGATGATCGCCAACTGCCACCAGAGGCTGGTGTTTCCTCCCAGGTCAGGGATGATCAGCCACGAAACGACAAAGGTCAGAATGACGGAAACGATCGACGTGAGGATGACGAGCGTCGTCAAGGGATGCTCGAAGTTCATCGTGCGCGCCTGCCCATACTTGGCGCGCGTCATCGCCTCGTTGAGAAAGTAGGATCCGGCCGAGGCGAGGATCATGACGATGCGCATGACGAAGATCCAGACGAGCAGCTGCACTTGAATCGTCGGATTGGAGACGGCCAGCAGGATGAACGAGATGAGGGCCACGCCCGTCACCCCGTAGGTCTCGAACCCGTCCGCACTGGGGCCGACCGAATCCCCGGCGTTGTCTCCCGTGCAGTCCGCGATCACCCCTGGGTTTCGTGCGTCGTCTTCCTTGATCCCAAAGACGATCTTCATCAAGTCCGACCCGATGTCGGCGATCTTGGTGAAGATGCCACCAGCGATCCGCAGCGCGGCGGCCCCGAGGGACTCGCCAATCGCGAACCCGATAAAGCAGGGGCCGGCATACTCCCCAGGGACGAAGAGCAGAATGATCAGCATGATCAGCAGCTCGACGCTGATCAACAGCATCCCGATGCTCATCCCGGCTCGGAGAGGAATCGAGTAGAGGGGGTAGGGGCGCCCTTCCAGGCTGGCGAAGGCGGTGCGGGAATTGGCGAAGGTGTTGACGCGAATTCCAAACCACGCCACCCCGTAACTCCCAAGGATTCCGACGACGCTGAAGAAGAGGATGATCAGCACCCGCGACACTTCGAAATGGAGCAGGCCGCCGAAGTAGAGGGCGATGATGGCGGCGATGAAGACCCAGAGCACGAAGATGAACTTACCCTGCGTGATGAGGTAGGTCTTGCAGGTCTCGTAGATCAGCTCGGAGATCTCGCGCATCGAGCGATGGACCGGTAGTTTCTTGAGCTGTTGGTAGATCGTCAGCCCAAAGAGCAGCCCGAGGGCGCAGATGACGAGTCCCCCGAGGAGAAGGGCATGGCCATCGAGGCCCCCGATGAAGGTGACGGTCGACAAATCCGGCAACTGCAGGTTGGCTTCTCCCCCGGGGGTGTGGCCTGTACCCTCAGCAGGCTGGGCCAAGGTTGCGATGGGCGACCCCGCAAGGATCAGAAGGCTGACACTCCCCACGGTCAACAATCGTGCGATCCCATCCTTCAGGCGTGCCATTCGAGGACTGGGGAGAAAACCTCCAGGCAAGAGAATTGCCAGAAATCTCAAACTCGTTGTGAGTAGTTGCTGCATAGCCGGTCTTTCCTTTGGTTGATAGATTCGATCTGGTGGAGAATTCGGTTGCTGGACGGTTGTTTCGAGGTTCCGATGTGCCCCTCTTTCGCCCGTTGCTGTTCAATCCTGTTTTCCCGAGCGTTCCTTGGGAGGCGTGTCCCTCATCGAGTCATACCGTTGGCCAGGGATCAGGGCGTGATGATATTGGCTGGAGACCATTGGCAATGAATAGGCGACGACTGCGATGACTGCGTACCCTATCTTCAAGGATTCGGCGAGGAACCTTCAAGCGATTTTCGATTACATTTCCTTATGATTTATTAAAAGAGAATTATATGCAACGAAGAGGAATTTGGAAAGGATCCGAACGAGGAAAAATTGGTTCTCGACTGGTCCTCCGTCGGTTGGTGAAGTGGGTGGGAAGGGTGGCTGGAATTGAGGCAGCGGCGGGCATATGATGAGGATTCGGAATAAGACGAGCAGATGTGTGGTGCCAGCCGGTGAGGAAGCCAGTCAACGAGCGAATGGAATGAGAGACGAAATGGCGAGCAGGGAACAACGGGGAGTCGTGGCAGGAGAAGAGATGAAGGTAGCAAGTGAGCGTGGTCGTGGAGTGCGAAGGCCGGGGCTAACCGCCATTCTGTTGCTCGCGGCGATGTTGGGAGGAGGAGTGGCCTGGGGGCAGAGTGGACGGGCGCGTCCACCGGCACCGACCGCTCCTCGGCCAAAGCCGGACCCGAACTCGCCGGGGACCCGGGTACCAGGGCCAACCATCCTGGGAATTCCGGAGGGCGGCAAGTTGATGGGGCAGGAGGTCTCGAACGCCACCAGCCGCTATCGGCTGCGCAATGGTCTGACGGTGATCGTTCGGCAGCGCCACACCGCCCCGTTGATTGGGATTCGGGTGGCGATCCGGGCAGGTTGGGCAGAGGAGCCAGAGGCGCA
>JBMUAP010000115.1:0-8011 GCA_049454155.1 Blastocatellia bacterium | reverse complement strand
ACAAGCGAAGAGTTTGGAGACCTCTTCGCTGTTGGTTGGCCAGGGCGCCGGCGGCACCGTGTGTGCCTCTCCATCGTCTTGGCCCAGCGGCGGAACTGCACTCCGCGCGGAGAGCGCACGCGGTAGCCCACGGCCAGGATGGCGTTCAGGTTGTAGAGTGTGACTGGGCGCTGCACCTCGCGGCTGCCCTCGATTTGAACTACCGAGGATTCCTCGGTAGTTGCCTCCCGGTTCAGTTCACCGTCCTCGAAGATGTTCTTGAGGTGCAAGCCCACGTTATCCGTGCTCACGTCAAAGAGCTGGGCCATCTCCCGCTGGGAGAGCCAGACGGTTTGGTTCTTGGCCCGGAGCTTGATCTGGCTTCGTCCGTCTTCCGTATGGTAAAGAATCAGGTCGTTCATGGGTTCTGTTCCTCCTGTGACAAGAAATGGATTACCGAAGACGGATCGTGTTCGCGATCCGATCGGGCGCCGCATACCGGCCCAGGGGGGCAACTTGAAGAGGGATTGTTCTGGCAGGCATCCGCCCTTCGGAAACAGGCGGGTCTCCTCCAGAACGCTGTGGGGGGTGGCAACCACAGGGTGAAACCCTGGGTCGGCATCGATCTGGTACGACGTGTCCCGTTGGGACACAGGAAAGGGCCAAGGTTCGGCACAGGCCCTGGCCCGCCTCAGGCTATGCAAGCCTGCTGCGGGAATCTGTTGGGGCAGCCCTTGAGGGTACCCCATCTTCTGCTCCTGTCAAACTGGGGCAAGCACAGGGCCTGCCCCGACAAAATCGTGAAAATCCCTTTTAATGGGCGGATCAGTCTCCCCAATTCTCCATTCACCATTCACCATTCTCCATTCTCCATTCTCAATTCTCCATTTACCCCATTCCCCATTCTCCATTCTCCATTCTCCATTCTCCATTCTTCATCCCTTCTTCCCCGGTTCCTCTGGGCGCTCGAGGAAGCGCCGGGTCACGGGGGAGGAGAGGACGATCGACGTGGTGGTGGTACCGAAGGGGAGGAGCCGCTCGATCACCGATTCGAGATGGATGACGGAGGAGACGCGGACTTTGATGATGATCGAGTCGCCGCCGGTCCCCTTGTGGCATTCGACCACCTCGGCGAGATGCTCCATCAGCGCAGGGATTCTCGCCGAGACGTCGCCGCTGATGCTCATCCGGATGAAGGCGAGGATCGGGAAGCCGACCTTCTCCGGGTTGATCTCGGCGTGGTAGCCGGTGATGATCCCGGCATCCTCCATCTTCCTGACCCGCTCGGTGACGGCCGGGATGGAGAGGCCGACGCGCCGGCCAAGCTCGGCAAAGCTGATTCTTGCATTGAGCTGAAGCTCGCGCAGGATGTGCCATCCGATATCATCGAGGAGTCTTTCTGTTTGTAAGGCCATAAGCTTGAAAAACCTTGAAATCTGAATCCACTGATCACTGAATACCATAAAAAACTGATTCATGGCGCGATGGGGAAGCCCTATTATTTTGAACATCCGAGGCCGGTAAGACAACGGCGGGGACTGCAGAAGGAGGGGGAATCAGATGGGGTTCGAAAAGACGAAATGGGTCTGGCATAACGGTCGACAGGTAGAATGGAGAGAGGCGGGGGTGCACATCTCGGCCTATGGGCTGCATTATGGGACGGGAGTGTTCGAGGGGATCCGGGCGTACGAGACGGCGGAGGGGCCGGCCATCTTCAGGCTGGCCGAGCATCTCGACCGGCTGGAGGCCTCGGCAAAGGTCTACAATCTTGATATTCCCTACAGTCACGAGGAGCTGACCGAGGCGATCGGAGAGAACCTGAGGCGCAACGAGTTGAGCGACTGCTACATCAGGCCGATCGCCTTCTCCGACAGTGGCAGTTTGGGCATCCGGGCGGTCTGCCCGACGAGTGTGGCAATCTTGGCGTGGGAATGGGACCACGCGCTGGATACCGAAAAGAAGGCAGCGGGTCTGCTCGTGACGGTCTCGCGGTGGAAGAAGTTCCATTCGAGCATGCTGCCAACGACAGCGAAATCGAGCGGGCAGTATCTCAATTCAATCCTGGCGATCCGCGAGGCAGCGGCACGAGGCTTCGATGAGGCGCTGCTGCTCGATGTCAACGGAAACTTGGCGGAGGGGGCCGTCGAGAACATCTTCCTGGTGCGGGATGGGCGGTTGCTGACCAATGACGAGCAGTCCTCGATTCTCCTCGGAATCACCCGCGCCTCGGTGATCGAGATCGCCCGAAATCTTGGGTATGAGGTCGAGGTGAGGGCGCTGAGTCTGGAGGACCTGTTCGACGCCGACGAGGCGTTCCTGACCGGGACGGTGGTGGAGATCACTCCCATCCGCCAAGTCGATGAGCGAACGATCGGGGACGGTCGGACTCGACCGGTAACGGACCGGATCATCCGGGAGTTTCAAGAGATCGTCCGTGGGCGAAACCGGGAATACCGGCACTGGTTGACCCCAGTCAATCGGACGGCCAGAGCCGGCAAGGGCTGATCGCCAGCAGGAAGCGGGGAAAGGGCAGATGACAGCGAGCAATCACAGGGACAATGAGGTGGCCTGGGTGCCGGACGAGGCAACGATGTCGCGAGCCCGGCTGCAGCAATTCATCGAGTTTTGCGGGGTGGGATCTTACGCGGAGTTGCAGCGCCGATCGACTGAGGATGTCGCTTGGTTTACGGAAAGGTTGCTGGAGTTCCTGGAGATCCAGTTCGACCGGCCGTGGGAGACGGTGCTCGATCTTTCGCGAGGAATCGAGTGGCCTCGCTGGTGTGTTGGTGGCCAGCTCAATATCACCAAGAGCTGCCTGGACAGATGGGTCGAGGACGAGGCGACTGCCCACGCGCCAGCGCTCATCTGGGAAGGGGAAGAGGGACAGTCAAGAAGACTGGGCTACCAGGAGCTGTGGGACGAGGTCGGGCTCTGCGCCGCGGGGTTGCGGGCCTGCGGGCTGGGAAAGGGAGATGCGGTCGGCCTCCATCTGCCGATGGTGCCGGAGACGCTCATCGCACTGCTCGCGATCAATCGCATCGGGGCGATCGCCGTTCCGCTCTTCTCGGGGTACGGGGCGGCGGCGATCGAAGCAAGGCTCCGGGATGTCGGGGCGAGGGCGCTCTTCACCTGCGACTCGTTCCCGCGCCGGGGCAGATCCGTCAACGCCAAGGCAGTCGCCGACGAGGCAGTGGCGGGGCTCGAAGGAGTGGTCCGGGTCTTTGTCGTCCGTCGATCGAACGTCACCGTCCCGATGAGGCCCGGTCGCGACCTCTTCTTCGAGCAGTTGCTGGAGACGGGTGCCCGAAATCCCGGGCTCCGGCAGATGGAACCCACCGAGGCCGAGGATCCGCTGATCGCCATCTACACGTCGGGGACGACGGGGCGGCCCAAGGGGGTCCTCCATACCCACTGCGGATTTCCGGTCAAATCGGCACAAGACATGTGTTTCGGGACCGATGTCGGGCCGGGAACCCGCATCGGCTGGGTGACGGACATCGGCTGGATGATGGGGCCCTGGCTCTTTTACGGCACACTGATCCTGGGAGGGACGATCGTCCTCTATGACGGTGCACCGGACTATCCCGGCCCGGACCGCCTCTGGTCCTTAGTGGAGCGCCACCGGATCGAGGTGCTCGGTGTCTCGCCGACGCTGGTCAGGTCGCTCTCGGGCCAGGGAGATCACTGGATCTCCGGCCACGATCTGTCGAGCCTGCGCATCTTCGGTTCGACGGGGGAGCCGTGGAACCCGGAGCCCTGGTGGTGGCTCTTTGAAACGGTCGGGAAGTCCCGGGTGCCGATCATCAACTATTCCGGCGGAACGGAGATCTCGGGGGGGATCCTCATGGGCAATCCGCTGCTGCCGATCAAGCCGTGCTCGTTCGCGGCACCCTGCCCGGGCATCGCCGCCGATGTCGTCGATGAGCAGGGCCGATCGGTGCGCGGCAGCGTCGGGGAGCTGGCGATCCGGCAGCCTTGGATCGGACAGGCGAGGGGCTTCTGGAAAGACCCAGCGCGCTATCTCGAGACGTACTGGTCGCGCTTCCCGGGCATCTGGGTTCACGGCGACTGGGCGATGGTTGACGAGGAAGGACACTGGTTCATCCTCGGCCGCAGCGACGATACGCTGAAGATCGCCGGGAAGCGGGTCGGGCCGGCGGAGGTCGAATCGGTGCTGGTCGGCCATCCCGCGGTGATGGAGGCCGCCGCCATCGGGATTCCCGATGAGCTGAAGGGGAGTGCGCTGGTGGTCTTCTGCACCTTGGCCAGTGGACGCCCACCGGATGAGAGCCTCGAGTCGGAGCTGAAGACTGCCGTCGCGGAGGCGCTCGGCAAGCCGCTGCGCCCACAAAGAGTCCATTTCGTCGAGGCGCTGCCGAAGACGCGCAACGCCAAGGTCATGCGGCGTGTGATCAGGGCGGCCTACCTGGGCCAAGACCCAGGCGATGTCACTGCGCTGGAGAACCCCGCGGCCGTCGATGCCATCCGGAGGTGCCAAGACAAGCCCTCAGGGCTGGAGGGAGAAAGAGTGGCCCCGACGATCTGATCGCGAAGGAGTTGGAGAGGACTCGACGATCTCAACAGGCGTGAGCATCCCCGATCAGAGACGGCCAGGAAAAAAGGGAGAAGGGGGGAGAAGAGATGATGCTTCCAGGTGAGAGGAAAGTTTCGGACTCGGTGCATCCGAATCTCTCTTTCGAGGAGATCCGCCTGCTGTCGATTGGAGATCCGGGGGCCCATGATCCGGCTTATCAAGATCGCAGAAACTTGATTGCTGGACTGGCCAAGCAATTCCGTGAAGATCCGGATCACCGGGTTCTGGATGTCGATTACACGGACGTCGAGACCGGTCTCTGGCGCTACGTCTACGATCAGCTGGACGAGGCCCACCGCCGACGGGCCTGTTCGCTCTACCTCAACGCCAAGCGTGCTCTGGGAATTACCTGTGACCACATTCCACAACTCGCCTCGCTTAGTCGCCAGCTTGATGGGCTGACCGGGTTCGGGCTAGCTCCGATCGAGGGGCTGGTCGAGACGCGCTCATTTCTCAGCCAGCTTGCTGACCGGGTCATGCTCTGCACGCAGTACATTCGCCATCCATCCCGACCGGACTATACCCCCGAACCGGACATCATCCACGAGGCCATCGGGCACATTCCCAATTTCACCAATCCCGATTTCGCGGACTTTTCACAGTTCATTGGTCAGGGAGCGAGGAAAGCGAACGCCAAGCAGCTCGAGCAGCTCGGCAGACTCTACTGGTTCACGGTCGAATTTGGCCTGATCGAGGAAGAGGACGAGATCAAGGCGTTCGGGGCCGGCCTGCTCTCTTCGTTCAGTGAGCTGGAGCATGCGTTCAGCGATCAGGTCGAGCGGCGGAGTTTCAATCTGGAAGAGGTCATCGACAGGCAGTACGACTACTCCGACATGCAGCCGGTGCTCTTCGTCATTCCATCCTATGCGTTTTTGAAGGACGTGACGCGCACATTCATCGCGAGATTCTGAGGAGGAGCTGGAGGATGAGCGACAATCCACTGAAGATACGGCAGGTCCATCACCTGGAGTTCTATGTCGGCAACGCGAAGCAGGCCGACTACTTCTATCGGAATGCGTTCGGCTTTTCGCGGATTGGCTATTCTGGGCTCGAGACAGGTGACCGCGAGAAGACCTCCTACGCGCTGCAGCAGGGGACGGTACGGCTGGTCTTGACGACGCCGCACCATCCCGACTCGCCCATCAGCGACCACATCCGGAAGCACGGAGACGGCGTTCGCGACATTGCCCTCGAAGTGGAGGACGCGGACTTGGCCTACGCGGGGTCGCTGGCGAGGGGGGCGGTGGGCGAGACGGAGCCGCACACGATCGAAGACGAGTTCGGCGAGATCCGGCGGTCGAGTGTCCGGGTCTATGGGGACACGATCCATTCGTTCATCGCCAGAAAGAGGTACACCGGGCCCTTTCTGCCGGGCTTCATCAAGTCGGAGCAGCCTGGCCGCGACGCTGGGCTGCTGCGCATCGACCATTTTGTCGCCAATGTCGAATTCGGTCGGATGCTCGAATGGGAGAGGTGGTACAAGAACGTCTTCGGCTTGACCAGGTTCCTGACCTTCGACGACGAGGACATTTCGACCGAGTTCACGGCGCTCAACAGCATCGTGGTAGCGAACGATTCCCGGAGTATCAAGTTCCCGATCAACGAACCGGCACCGGGCCGCCGCAAGAGCCAGATCGAAGAGTATCTCGACTGCTACCATGGGCCAGGCGTGCAGCACATCGCCCTGCTGACGGGCGACATCATCCCGACCATCAGCAAACTCCGCGAAAACGGCGTGGAATTTCTTGAGGTTCCGGATACATACTACGAGGTCTTGGCGGAGCGGGTGGGCGCGATCGAGGAGGAGATCGACCTGCTGCGGCGCTTGCGGATCCTGGTCGACCGCGACGACCAGGGGTATCTGTTGCAGCTCTTCACGAAGCCAGTGGAGGACAGGCCGACGCTCTTCTTCGAGATCATTCAGCGCAAGGGCTGCCAGGGGTTCGGCAAGGGCAACTTCAAGGCACTCTTCGAAGCGATCGAGCGGGAGCAGGCGCGGCGTGGAAATCTGGTTTAAAGTGGGTCGCGATGGGATCAGGAGACGTTCGATACCAATCCGGGTTCGGCAATGAGCATGTGACCGAGGCGCTTCCCGGTGCCTTGCCGCAGGGGCAGAATTCGCCGCAGCGCGCGCCCCTCGGCCTCTACGCCGAGCAGTTGAGCGGGACGCCCTTCACGGCGCCCCGTTCGCTCAACCGCAGAACGTGGACCTACCGGATCAGGCCCTCGGCGCTTCACCGGCCTTTTGCGCAGGTCCCGGCCGGCCTCTGGCAGAGCCCTCCATTGGCCGACATTCCAGTCTCCCCGAACCAGCTGCGATGGGGCCCGTTGCCGCTCCCCTCGACGCCGACCGATTTCATCGCCGGCGTGACGACCATGGCCGGCAACGGTGACGTTGGATTGGCGACCGGGATCGGCATTCACATCTACACCGCCAACGCCCCGATGGAGCGCTACTTTTACGATGCCGATGGAGAACTGCTGATTGTTCCGCAGCTTGGCGGGCTCGCCATCCACACGGAGCTTGGCCGTCTCGATGTCGTCCCCGGCGAGAGCTGCGTCATTCCGCGCGGCATCAAGTTCAGGGTGGATCTGCCGGATGGCGAAGCCCGTGGCTACCTCTGCGAAAATTATGGCGCGCTGTTCAGGCTGCCCGATCTCGGACCGATCGGGGCCAACGGACTGGCGAATCCCAGGGATTTCCAGTACCCGGTCGCCGCCTTTGAGGATCTGGAGGGCGATTTCTGCCTGGCAGCCCGTTTCCAGGGCAATCTCTGGGAAGCGAGGATCGGCCATTCGCCCCTCGACGTCGTCGCGTGGCACGGCAACTATGCGCCCTACAAGTACGACCTCGCGCGCTACAACACAATCAATAGCGTGAGCTACGACCATCCAGACCCGTCGATCTTCACGGTGCTGACCTCGCCGCTCGAGACGCCGGGAACTGCCAACGTCGATTTCGTGATCTTCCCGCCGCGATGGGTGGTGGCAGAGCACACCTTCCGTCCCCCCTACTTCCATCGCAATGTGATGAGCGAGTTCATGGGGCTGATCTTCGGTCAGTACGAGGCGAAGGGCACCGGGTTCATTCCGGGGGGCGCCAGCCTGCACAACTGCATGGCGGGCCACGGACCCGACGCCGATGCGTTCGAGAAGGCGAGCGGCGCCGATCTGGCGCCCCAAAAGTACGACCACACACTGGCGTTCATGTTCGAGTCGCGGTATGTCATCCGACCGACGCGGTATGCGCTGGAGACCGCGGCGCTGCAGCCGGACTATTTCGAGTGCTGGCAGGGGCTCCGCAAGAACTTCGGGGTAGAGTGATGCTGCAATCGATTCGTATTCTCACGACGGGCCTGATCGATTATGCCGGGTTGTTTCCGCCGGCGGCGCTCGAGATGGCAACGGCCGTCGACCGCTATGCCACCTGTCGCGAGG
>JBMUAP010000114.1:0-8053 GCA_049454155.1 Blastocatellia bacterium | reverse complement strand
GTGGCAGTCGTGGACGGGGCGGGCGCGCCGCCGCCTGGTCGCGACGACCTCGACCCTGCTCGGGATCGGGAAGTAGCCGGATGGCAAGGGAGGGGAATCTTCGATGGCACTCTATCTGACAGAAGCAGACGTCACCTCCCTCTTGACGATGGAGATGGCCCTTGCGGCGGTCGAAGGGGTCTTCCGACGGCAGGCCGAGGGCGCGGCGACCAACGAACCGCGGCGAAGAGTACGCAGTGGGGGCGCAACGCTCCACGTCTTGAGTGGGGCGGACGAGGGCGGGCTGGGGCTCAAGGCCTACACGGTGACCCGCCACGGAGCACGCTTTCTGGTGAGCCTCTACTCAGCGGAGACGGGGGAGCTGGTCGCCCTCCTCGAGGCGGACCGGCTGGGGCAGATGCGGACCGGGGCGGCGAGTGGGGTGGCAACGCGCTTCTTGGCCCAACCTGCGGCACAGCGTGTGGGGATCTATGGCACCGGTTGGCAAGCGGAGAGTCAGCTCCTGGGGGTCTGCGCGGTGCGACCAGTCACGGAGGTCCGCGTCTACAGCCGTTCGGCGGAGCACCGGGACCACTTCTGCGAGCGGATGGCACCGCAGTTGCGGGGCGTCCATCTGCTGCCGGTCGATCGGCCGGAGGCGGTCACCGCCGGGGCGGAGATCTTGATCACGATCACCAGTGCTCGTGAGCCGGTGTTGCTGGGGGAGTGGGTCGAGCCGGGGGCCCATCTCAACGCGGCCGGGGGCAATTCGGTCCTGCGGCGGGAGTTCGATGAGGGGGTCGTACGCCGGGCAGGGCTCCTGGTGGTCGACTCGGTCGAGCAGGCTCGCCTCGAAGCCGGGGAGCTGATCCAGGCTGTCGAGAAGGGGGTCTTTCCCTGGGAGAGAGTGGTCGAGTTGCGGCAGGTGGTGGCGGGTCATCACCCTGGCCGCCAGTCGGCGGCAGAGATAACGGTCTTCAAATCATTGGGGCTGGCGATCGAGGATGTGGCGACCGCGGTCGCTGTCGTCAAGGCGGCCCGGGAGCAGCAACGAGGGAGGGAGTTCTGAGATGGAGCAGCGAGACGCGCAAGCAATGATCCGACAGGAGAGCGGGTTGGGGCGAGGGAGATGGGCACTTGGCGGCCTGTCCCTGCTTCTCCTCTTGATGGGGGGAGCGGCGCCACTTCTCGCCCAGCCCCTGGCGCAGCAAGAGCAGGTCGAGATTCCCGATGATCGGGTCGGGGTCGATGCGACCCGGAGGGTGATGATGACCCTCCGCGAAGCGATGCTTCTCGCGCTCGAGAACAACCGGGACCTCGAGGTCGAGCGGCTCAATGTCCAACTGAACGAGCTGGATGTGCGCGCCTCCCAAGGGTTCTACGATCCATCCTTGATGACCAGCTTCTTCTACGACCGGCGCAACATCCCGATTGCCAACCCGCTGCTGGGGGGGGCCAACGCGGGGCTGCTCACCGACAACCTCACCGGGTCCGCGACGCTCTCCCAACGCATTCAGTCGCAGGGAGGGCTCCTGCAGGCCTCCTACAGCAACGACCGGGCGACGACCCAGAACGTCTTCAACATTCTCAATCCGCAGTTCACCTCGACCTTCAACCTCTCCTACCTGCAGCCGTTGCTCAAGAATCGGGGGATCGACCAGGGGCGACGCCAGATCCGGTTGGCGCGCAAGCAGCTCGATCTCTCCGACAGTCAGTTCCGGCAGCGGGTGATCGAGATCATTGCGCAGGTGCAGCGGGCCTACTGGGATCTGGTCTTTGCGCGGCGGGATCGGGAGATCAAGCGCGAGTCGGTCGAGCTGGCGCGGACGCAACTGGCCCACAACGAGCGGCTGGTCGAGGCGGGGACACTCGCCCCGGTCGACATCATCTCGGCCCGTGTCGAACTGGAGCGGCGCAACGATGAGGCTGCCGCCGCGATTGACGCCATCCAGCGGACGGAGAACGCGCTCAAGGCGCTGCTGCTCCAACCGACCAGTGCCGAGATGTGGCAATCGGAGTTGGTCCCGGTCGAGATGCCCGAGATCGAGGCTGGGTCCGCGCTGCCTCTCGAAGACGCCATTCGACTGGCGCTGCGCAACCGGCCTGAACTGGAGCAGTTCCGGCTGCGTGGCGAACTCAATCAGATCGAGGAGGCCTACTACCGCGATCAGAGCCGGCCTCAGATCGATCTGGTCGTCAACTATGGCATCGTCGGTCTGGCAGGGCGCCAGCGGACCGAGACCAATTTCTTCACCGAATCGAACAATCAGCTGGCCCGGCGGGTCAACGAACTCTCCATCCTGCAAGGGCTGCCCCCGCTGCCGAGCAATGGTGGATCCTTTGCCCTGCCGGACGTGCTGCTCGGCAGTGCCGGGCAGAGCCTCTGGAATATGCTCAAGAGTGATTTTCGGGTTTGGCGAGTCGGGGTCAATTTCAACCTCCCCTTGCGGAATCGGACCGCCCTCGCCCAGCTCAGCCGAGCCGTCGCTCAGGGAAGACAGCTCGATATCCAGCGGGAGCGGTTGGTACAGGGGATCGAGGTCGAGGTTCGCAACGTCCTCCAGGGGGTCGAGACGGCTCGTCGCCGGGTCCTTGCGGCGCGCAATTCCCGCCTCAACGCCGAGCTGCAGTACCAGAGTGAGGAGCGCAAGTTCGAAGCTGGCCAATCGACCAGCTTCTTTGTCCTTGACCGACAGAATGCCCTCTCTGCCTCCCGTGGACGCGAGCTTCGCGCCCTCACCGATTACACCAAGGCGGTCGGCGAGATGCAGCGCGTCCTCTCGACGACGCTCTCCAACTATAATGTCGAGATTCGCTGAGCGGGGCCCTTCCCCCTCAGGTGGGCTCTGACAAGTCCTCGGGGAAGTGGTATACTGCCGTTTTTGAAAGTTGTGGCCATTGCCCAGACGTCCCTGAGTGGTCTTCGAGCCGTCTGTGGCTGGGCCCGTGTCAACGGTTGACAGAGGAAGGATTGGAGCAGCGACATGGCGGAAGAGAAAGAGGGTGGATTCAAGATCACGGATCGACGGATGTTCAAATCGGACGGGTCTCTGCGCGACGATGCCGCGATCCTCGAACCGGCCCCGCCGGTCGAAGGGATAACTCCACCTCCCGCGCCGCCCACGCCGCCGGAACCGACGATGGCACCACCGCCTCCCTCCCCAACCATCGCCGAAGCCGAAGAGCAGGATCTGGCGTGGGGGGAGTCAGACCAGTTGGGGGAGGAGGGAGCGGCTCCCGAGCAGACGCTCTTCAATGAGTTTCTCATGCAGATCGCCTCGTCGGCCTTCATCTACCTTGGCTTGGTGGAGCACCCTGCGACCGGGCGGCGTCAGGTCGACCTCCGCGCCGCCCGTGAGACGATCGACATCCTCGATATGTTGCGGGAGAAGACTCGCAACAACCTTGTGCCGGGCGAGGAGAAGTTCTTTACCGAGTTGTTGTCCGATTTGAAGATGCAATTTGTTGCACGCAGTGGTCGCTGATGCGGATTGTGTTTCTTGGAACTGGAACCTCCGTCGGGGTGCCGATGATCGGGTGCAGCTGTGAGGTCTGTCGCTCGACCGATCCACGCGATCGTCGATCGCGGACGGGGCTGCTCGTCGAGCACGGCTCGCAACGATTGGTCATCGACATCTCGGCAGACTTTCGCGAGCAGATGCTGCGCGAGAAGATCGAACACCTCGATGCGCTGCTGATCACCCACGGCCACGCCGACCACATTCTCGGGCTTGACGACATCCGCCCCTTCAACTTCCGCTCGGGACCGCTCCCCGTCTATGCCAGCGAGGCCACTTGGCGCCAGATCCGGCGCGTCTTCTTCTACATCTTCGATGTGCCACCCAACTATGTCGGAGGGGGGATCCCGAAGTTGATTCCGCACGAGATTGAGGGAAGCTTTGAAGCCATTGGATTGCGGGTAACACCCATTCCGGTGGTTCATGGGAATGACGAGGTGACGGGGTTTCGGCTCTCGGATGGGCAGGTTGAGATGGCCTTCATCACCGACTGCAACCTGATTCCGCCCGATTCGCTCCGGATGCTCGAAGGGCTCGACCTGCTGATCATCGACGCTCTACGCTACAAACCCCACCCGACGCACCTGCACCTTGAGCAGACGCTGGCCTATATTGCGGAGGTTCAGCCGCGGCGGGCGGTTCTGACCCATATGGGACACGATTTTCGACACGCTGTGGCTTCGACACATCTGCCTCCCGGGGTAGAGATGGCCTACGATGGCTACCGCCTCGAGTTGGACGGCCAGGGAGGGGTGGGGCGCCGATGAGGATCATTCGGGGATTGGCTCCGGACGGCTTGCGAGGGGTGGTCGATCGTCCGACGGTCACCACCCTGGGAGTCTTTGACGGGTTGCACCTCGGCCATCAGGCCATCGTCCAGACGGTGGTCGAGCGCGCGGTGGTGACCGGGGGGATGCCAACGGTCGTCACCTTCGACCCGCACCCGCGACAAGTGCTCAAACCAGAGACGGCCCCCCCGCTCCTCCAGACCTTCGCGCAGAAGATGGAGGGGCTGCGCTTGTTGGGGGTTGGACAGGTGGTGGTCTTGCCCTTCGATACGGCCCTGGCAGCACTCTCGGCCGAGCGGTTTGTTGAACAGATTCTCGTCGACGCGCTGGGATCGATCGAGGTCTATCTCGGCAAGGGCTTTGCGTTTGGTCATCAGCGTCAGGGGAATATCGAGCGCCTCCTCGCGTGGAGTCACCAGCTCCAGTTTTTCGCCGCGGAGGTTCCGGAAGTGCAGGTCCGGGGGCACCGGGTCAGCTCGACGCTCATCCGGCGGCTGCTGCAGGGAGGCCGGGTCAATCTCGCCCGTCAGATGCTCGGGCGACCTTACGGCATCGAGGGGGTGGTGGTGCGGGGGGAGGGTATCGGGAGGCGGTTACTCTATCCGACGGCCAACTTGGCGGTTGAGAATCGGGTCTTGCCGTCGGAGGGAGTCTATGTCACGCTCAGTCTGGTCGACGGGCAGTGGTACCGGAGTGTGACCAACATTGGTCGCCGTCCGACGGTCAGTGATCAGGCGGATCTGCGGATCGAGGCGCACCTCCTCGATTTTGACGGAGACCTCTATGATCAGACGCTCCGTCTGCGCTTTCTGCACCGCCTGCGGGGAGAGCGCAAGTTTGCCGGGATCGACGGGTTGAAGGCGCAGATTTCGCGGGATCGGGCCCGGGCGATTCGCTACTTTGCGGCGGGGCCAGTCCGGCGACACCTCAGCTTCCGCTGATCCCTCCCCCGCCTCTGCGTGCTGTCGGGGCTGGTCGATTGGAAGAGAGAAGGAGGAGCCAGATGGCGAGAGCTGACCAAGGATCACGGGGGACGGAAGTGCCAGAGCAGAAGGTCCGCCCTCTGCTCGCCGACCGGACCGGGGATTTGATTCAGGCCCCCAATCCCAGCGATGTGACGCGCTACAATCCTGACCAGACGATCCGCGGCCACGGCCTGCGTGGATGGTGGCGAGCGGCGCGCATCGTCCACACCTTTGTCCTCTACTACATCTTCGTCTTCATCTACCACCGGGGCTGGCTGCTCGGCCGGAGCAAGGAGGAGTCGCAAGAGCGCCACCTGCAATGGCAGGCCGAGTGGATCAAGCGACAGCTTCTGCGGCTGGGACCGACCTTCATCAAGATTGGCCAAGCGATGGCGACCCGGGCCGATCTGCTCCCGCTGGCCTATATCAAGGCACTCTCGACCTTGCTGGACGAGGTTCCGCCCGTTCGCAACGAGATCGCCTTCGCGATCATTGAGCGCGAACTGGGTGCCCCGCTGACGGAGCTCTACCAGGAGTTCGAGTCGACGCCGGTTGCGGCGGCCTCGCTCGGGCAGGTCTACCGCGCAAGGCTCTGGACCGGGGAGCAGGTGGCGGTCAAGGTCCAACGCCCGGGCCTCGACCAGACGATCAACTTCGATCTGGCGGTCTTGCGTTGGATTGCGGCGTTTCTGGCCCGCTATCCCCGCGTTATTCGGGGCGTCGACTGGCAGGGGACGCTCGATGAGTTTGCCGCAGTCATCTTCGAGGAGATGGACTACCTGCAGGAAGGGCGGAACGCGGAGGTCTTTCGCGACAATTTCCAGTCCTGGCCGGAGGTGCACGTCCCGAAGATCTGGTGGTCGCACAGCTCACCACGGGTTCTGACGATGGAGTTCATCGAAGGGACCAAGCTGCTCGACTTGTCGGGTCTTGCTGAGCGGGGCATCGATCCGCCGACGATCGTGCGGCTGGTTGCGCGGACCTACCTCAAACAGCTGCTCGAAGATGGCTATTTTCACGCCGATCCGCACCCTGGAAACCTGCGGGTGATGCCGGATGGCCGGCTCGCCTTCTTCGATTTCGGGATGGTCGGCCGCATCACCCCCAAGTTGCAGGGGATGATGATCGACGCCTTCTTCCATATGGTCGAGCGGGACGTTGCTGGGCTGACGCAGGACTTGATCAATCTTCGCTTCCTTGCGCCGAGCGTTGATCCGGAGCTGATTCGTCCGGTCGTCGAGAAGCTCTTCCGCGACTACCTCGGGCTCAAGCTCGGGCAGATCCGGTTCAAGGATTTGACCTATGAGCTGGCCGAGATCGTTTATCAATTCCCCTTCTCGATCCCGGCCCATTTCACTTACATGATGCGGGCGATCATGACGCTGGAGGGGATGGGGATCGTCATGGATCCAAACTTCTCCTTCTTCGACGTCGCCAAGCCCTATGCCAAGGAGTTCATGTTGCGCCGCGAAGGGAAGCAGCTGCGGGACGTCGTGCTCGGGCGTCTCTTCTACGGGGAAGGGGAAGCAATCCAGTGGGGGAAGATCTGGAAGCTGACGAAGATGGCGGTCAAATGGTACGTCGACCAATGGTTCCCACCGAGTGAACCAGCTAAACCCGCTGGGCCCACGGGCCGGGACGTCGAAGTCCGATCCGCGGGGAGGATGGCGTGAAGATCGACTATACGGGCAAGGTCGTGCTGGTGACGGGAGCCTCGCGGGGGATTGGCCGGGAAGTAGCACGACAAGTGGCGGTGGCGGGGGGAACGGTCGCCCTGCACTACCGCCAACACCTCTCGGAAGCGGTGCTGACCCACCAGGCGATCGGAGGAGATCCCCACCTCCTGGTGCAGGCCGACGTGACGCGACCGGACGAGGTCGAGGCCATGGTCGAGACGGTGATGGCCCGGTTTGGCCGGCTCGATCTGCTGGTCAACAACGCCGCGATCTTCCTCCCGCACCCCGTCGCCGAGGTCGGGTATGACGAATGGCAGGCCGCTTGGCGACAGACGATCGATGCCAATCTGATGGGCCCGGCAATGCTCATGTGGTCTGTCGCACAGCGGATGATCCGGCAGGGAGGCGGACGGATCGTCAATGTCTCTTCGCGGGGAGCCTTCCGGGGCGAGCCGACCGCCCCGGCCTACGGTGCCAGCAAGGCCGGCCTCAACGCGCTCAGCCAGTCGATGGCCCAGGCGCTTGCCCCGCACAACATCTTTGTCTACGTCGTCGCTCCGGGCTTCGTCGATACGGAGCGGGTCGCGCCAAAAGTCCACGGACCGGAGGGGGAGGCGATTCGCGCGCAGAGCCCCCTTCAGCGCGTCGCGCGGGTCGATGAGGTGGCAAGAACGATCGTCTTTCTCGGGGCGGAGGGAACAGATTTTCTGACTGGCGCGATCGTCGATATCAACGGAGCCTCCTACCTTCGCTCGTGAAGGGATCTGGTCCCGCGCTCAATCCTCGACTGTGAAGAGGAGGGAGGTGCAGGTCAAGCCCGCCTCTGCCTTCTGCAGCTCGGCCATTGGGATCGGGACGACCCGGTACCCGGCGGCGGTGAGGAGCGCTGTTGTCTCGGGAAAGCCGGCGGGGTGGTAGATTGTCTCGCCGAGCCGCAGCGTGTTGGCGGCCCAGGGCTCTTCCGGCGGCACGTCGAGCAGCTCGAATCCTTCCGCCTCGATCGGGCGCGCGTCGAACCACGCACGATTGGCGAGCCAGCGCTTTCCCCCAAGCCAAGTCGCACACGTCTTGAGGTGGAGGCAGCGGTGGGTTGGGACACGAACGACGTGGTAGCCCAAGGGAGCGAC